>JAADHY010000422.1 GCA_013151585.1 Planctomycetota bacterium | reverse complement strand
CTAGTGCTTTGTCAGAGCAGAATTTTAGGGTAGACGCTTTTCAGTTTGCAGCGGGCGTCGTCGATCTTCATTTGCCAATCGACGCCGCGTTGGGCGTCGGTGATGTCGATCGACCAGGCCGCGAGTTCTTCTTGAAGGACGCGGAGTTCTCCAATGCGCCGACCATGCAGGCATTGGCGAGTCATGCAACTGAGTTCGCTTTCTGCGATGTTCAGCCAACTTCCGTGTTTGGGCGTGTAACAGAATTCTATCCGGCGGACATAGTCACGGGCTTGTTCCGGCGGAAAGGCCTCGTAGAAAGCGCCCGGCGTGTGCGTGTTGAGGTTGTCGCACACCAGCGTGATCTTTTCACAACTCGCATACCGGCCATCGAGCAGCGCGGCGACTTCCCGGGCCCAATCGGCTTTGGTGCGTCGGGGCCGAGCCGTCGCCTGACGCCACCCAGCGAGCGGCTCGGCGAACATAAAAATCGATGCCGTCCCGTTCCGTTCGTACTCGTAGTCCACGCGCTGGGCATGCTCTGCGGTGGCGGGTATCATCCGCCGGGTTTCCTTCACCAGTTGCACCGGTTGTTCGTCCATGCAAATCACCGGATGATTCGGATCGTACGGGCGGGCATACGTTTCCAGCACGTTCTCCATGTGAGCCACGAATTCAGCGTCCGCCTCGGGCGGAATGACCCAGTATTGGATTTTGCGCTTCGTCATACCGTTTTTTTTAGCGCCGTACGCACCGTTTCGTGGCTGATCGACTCGACGATTTCCAGTTCCACAACCTTCCTCGCCAAAAGCCGGAGCGTCCAGTGCGCGTAACCCTTCGGAGCCGGCCCCAGCCGCGTGGCAATAATTTTCGCTTCCAACTCGCCGTCGAGCAGCTTGTTCGCCGGAGGCGTCTGCGGTTTCTTGCGTTCCAGCGTCTGCTCGAATCCCTGTTCCACAAATCGCCGGCGGATGTTTTCAACCGTCTTGGTTCGGCAGCCGAAGGCCTCCGCAATCCGGGCGTCCGTCCACGCGGGCCCGTCTGCGTCCGCCTTCAGCAGAATGTGAGCCCGACGCACCTTCTCGCTCGTCCCTTTGAGCCTCTGGATCACCTCCCGGCACGCTTCACGTTCCTGTTCGGTCAGTCTGATGATATATTTCTTCTGCATTACCCTCCCTGGTTCGAGGAATGTTCCTACACAGTAGCGCAGAAATCTGCCATCACGCCAACCCGAATTTTTCACTTTGACCGAGCACTAGCTTCTGATGGACTGATCGTGAGACTATGTCACCGACGCCGGCCTCATCGGCCACCGATGCTGTGTCTGTAGGGCTGACTTTTGATCGGGAACGACACTGCGTGGTACTCCATCTTGAATTTCACTTTCATCCCGTCGAATCCCGGCGGCCGTCCAAACGGACAGTCATGGGATCGGTACTGCCCACCACGACGCGGCGACGCCGTTCGGTGGGCGATGCCCCCCAACTGGAGTTGCCCAGACCGACGGCACAACGAAATCGCCGTCGAACCAGTCCCCAAAAAAGCCCTGCGTTACGGTTCGTCAATTTCGAAGAGGGTGCCGATTTTGGGGCGGCGTGCTTTGGCCGCGTAGTCGGTGCCGCCGATGCTCACCGTCGTGCCGTCGACCAAAACGGCCGGCTGCCAGCGGCCACGATGGTCAGTCGACAAGACACTCAACCGGGCGTCGCTTTTGAAGCCGCCTACAGCGACCATCTCAGGCGACTCTTGCAGGAGCACCCAATGTGATCGTCGCAAGTGGTTGATGTTGTCCTCTTCGGTTGTCACTCGCACCAGCGTAGTGTTGTCGTCGTCCTGAACGAACCTGGCCCAATCGGCAAACTGTCGGACGTCGAATGCCGGCCCGTGTGGCAGCAGGATGGTCGTGAAGGTTTTCGTGTCGCCCGCCCGCACGATTCCGCTCCAGCTTTGACGTAGCTGAGTTGGGCTTGGCCGGTATGGGTTATCGTTGTAGCGGTCCAGCACAGTTATTTCGGTGCCGGACCGCGGGGCGAACCGCACGAGCAAGTCCCACGCCGGGTTGCGAAACGCATGCACGCCTCGGCCCAACCCCAGGCCCGTGTGGTAGAGCCATTCATAATAGGTGTTGAACCAGTCGTCGCCGCATTGAGGCCCCAAGTCACGAGTCTGCCAGCACGGGCCTACGCGCACGCGCATGGTGGCATGAAACGTAATGCGGTCCTTTACCAGCACGAAGGCGTTCTTGACGAACACGATGTCGCGCACGTACGTGACCGGCATTTGTTCGAACCGGCGCACGCGAATGCGTGCCCACGTGACGGCTGGGTCGTCGACGAAGGCAGGCAGTTCGACCCGCATCGGACGAGGATCGACGGCGATACCGTCGCGGTCCTCGATCCACAGGATGTTATTGAATTCGGCCGATCGCTCGTAATAGCCTTGGCCGGCGAGCAGCACGGCGTCGTGCTGGAGCAAACAGATAAAGTTGCCCGGCAGTCGCCCGCAGTGTCCCCCGCGGTCGAGCAGTTCGACTAAGCCCCACAGCCGTCGCGGATCGTTGCCGCTCGAGAGCACCAGCTTGTCCGGCACTTGTTCGTCGACCATCTTTTGCAGCGACAGCCCAGGCCGAGCAAGCCGTTCCGCTTCGGTTGTCTCGACTACACGCGTACGGAACGTGACCGTGCTGGCCGGCTGCGGCGGCACCGGATTCACTGCGTCGTCCGACCAGAGCCATGCCAGACAGAAATGCAATGCCGTCCGGTCGCGCGGCAGATGATATTGATCGTGTCGCGGCCAGAAGTGGTTATAGTGCCATTCGGCGATCCGGTGTGCCTGCCAGCGGAAGCGGCCGTCGCGCGTGATCCAGGCCATGAGTTCGTAGCGCAACATGGCTGTGGCCGCTCCCGAAGCCCAGCCGCTGGTGTCGCCGAAGTTGGGCACCGCCCCGGAGGGCGAACTGTAACGCCGCCAGCGGCTCAAGCCAGACACCCAGCCTTTGTGTTTCGCAAGCTCCGGCAGCGTGTCGGTAGCCAGAGCCCAATACACCGGATAGCGGAAGGCGACCCAATGATAGCCGGATGAATTGTCTGTGGGCGGGCCGAAACGCTTTATTATCGCATCGTGAAATGCGATGTACTCGTCTACCTGCGGCAGAACCGGCCGGTTTAGCTTGCGAGCGAAATGCCGAGCGATCTTCAGCACGGCCCACCGGTGGTAACAGCGATTGTGATAGCCCCACTCGGCGAACATCCACTTCTTGTCGTACTCGCTGACGGCCCGGGCCCACAGCTCCTGGAACGTCTCTTCGGCATCCGGCGGTGCCAGCGGCGTCTGCGGATCGTGCAGCCAGATGTGGTACCGAACAGGCACGAGCCGCAGCAGGTGATGCACATCAAGCTTTTCCTTTTGCAGCGCCAGGGCCAATTCGATGCCCCGGCGCGTCCATTCGGCGTAACGCGGCTCGCCCGTGACCTTGTGGAGCACGTAGCTCATCAGCACCTGATGGTCAATGTAGCGAGAGCGGCCTTTCAGGAACGATTCCATGTGCCGATCGATGTAGTCTTTGACGTGGGTCAGGATATAGCGTTCGTAGCCTGAGCGATCCTTTATGAAGCCGAACCGCAAGACGCCTCGCCGGTAGTCCTCGTAGGCACCGTGGGCCACGCGGTCCGGCCGCTGGTGATGCACTTCACCCGGCGAGTTCTGCACTGCCGGTGCCGGCGGTTTCGGCGGGACGATCTCGAACTCCTCGGCCGCCAGTACCCATTCGTCCCCGGCGGTCCTGCCGACGAGCTGGGCGGAAAAGCGGCCGGTGGCGCCTGGCATCGCGTCGATGACCAGCACATCGCTGGCCGTGCGGCCTTTGGGCACATTGACACCGACCGGGACGCTGATGGCCGGCTTGCCATCATTCGCCGGGGCCACTAGCTCGAGCCGCTCGATCCTCACGTCGGCCGCTCGGGCATCGACCCGATAATGGACCGAACATCGACTGCCTGCGGGAATGCGACGGCGTGACAGCGAGAGCAACGCCGTCACCTCCGGGCGCTTCATCAGCCGAAACACGGCCAGCGCTCGCGGCTCGCCTGCATGATGCCAGCCCAGTTGGTTCAGCTTCTCGCCGGAATCGACGTCGGCTACGAGAAACGCGCCGAGGAGCACCTCGCCCGCTTGCGGCCGATAACCGAGCGCCGACCACGGCACCGCTGCCTCGACCACATAGCCATTTTGAGTTTCGCGCGAAACGAACTGTGAGCCTTCTGGCAGTTTCCAGTAACCGTCGGCACGATCGAGCGCCCGTGCGTCCTCGATGAGTCGGCCACGTCCGCCCGGCTTCGCCTCGTAGCGCAATGCCAGCAGCGGCGTCTTCGAATATGGGCTGTTCGGTTTCATGGGCTGGCGGAAGCTATGTATCTGCAGCATGACGCTGTCGCAGGCCCATCCTGCCGGCCCCACATTGTGTGCCTTGCCCGGTCGGATGCCGCGAAGGTCATCATCGCGCACGGCAGCGGCAATGAACAGAAACCGTTCGTTCCACGCCAATGCGACACGAGCGCTCAAGTCGGCGGCCCCGCGGATCGGGTTGCCCGGATCGTTGCTGAAGACGCGGACGGCCCCATCCTTTCCCACCCGCTCCGGCGCGATCGTCCACCCTTGTTTTTGCATGTCCCAATCCGAAAGCTGTCCGTCCACCTGCCGTTCCCCGTAAGGGACAAGTCGCTCCGGTGGGGTCGGTTGAATGTCGGCCGCGGGCAGCGTTGCGCGCGACCCGCACCCAGCCGCGATGATCACGGCGATCCGAACAAGCGAAACACAGATGGGGGAGTCCCCATCCCACCGATGCATCACCCTGGCGTTTTCTGGTCCGAGCGGTTTGGGCATGCTACGTTCCTCTGAAATCGCCATCTTCCGGCTTTGGTGTGGTCGCAGGCCGCAAGGTAAGCGGCGAGCTGAATCACGGCCGCGGTCCCCGCAGGCGTGTCTGCCTGGCTGCCTGTTTTGCGATCGGGCACTGTCTGAGCCATCCCGCGGAGGTTCTCCGCACGGTGCGCCGCAGTGCTGTCATTATGATCGAGGATGTTGGCGGAACAACGCTCAGCCGGGCGAGAAAACGCCGCTGCGGCGATTCGACTGGCCCACTAAGCCACCGAAGGAACTGACCGCCCACGTGGCCGCGCGGAGGAAGCCGGCAGAAAAGGGAGCAGTGTCTACCGGTCAGGGAAGGGATGGCTAACCACGCTACACAACTGGGCGGTTTCATCACGGCCGGACGGGAACGAAGCGCCGGGGGTTGTCCGGGTCCTACTTTGACGACTGACGACCTAGCGGCACGAGGGACCGTCTATGATTGGCCCTTCTTGAAACGCTGAAAATACTTTGCAGTGTCTTCACTGCCAACTTTCCGGACATCCGGCGCTGTGGCGTGGAGCAGCAAGAAATGGATCGCGTGAACGGAATTTGCAGGGAGTCCCGATGTCGGGGGCAACGGACCGAGGGGTCACCATCGGCGGTGAGCAAGCTCAAGGCCAAGGCAACCTGCAAGCCGCAGCGCGAAGTCAGGGCATAGCGCAAAAGAGAAGTCCTTGCGGGGCAAGGACTTTGTGCGTGTTTGCGAGTCCATCAGAATTGGTGAAACCGAAGAGCCGCCGGTGGGACTCGAACCCACAACCTGCGCATTACGAATGCGCCGCTCTGCCGACGTAACATCCTCTGACGACAACGGGTTAAGTGAATCAGCCCAATCTGTTGGCACCAAAACTGGCTCATTTCTTGGCGATTCTGGCACCAAGCAGACGCTGGTCGAAGGGAGCGGGCGAGCCGTCCAGTCCGAGTGTCTCGCCGTCGACGCTGACTTGCGGCGCGTGATGGAAGCTTGGCCGGAGTTGCCGGAGGCGATCCGGCGGGCGGTGCTGGCGCTGGTCGATTCGGCGGCGCCGGCGGCTGAGCCGAGCGGGGGGACAAAGACGCCGACCGGCGCGGAGTCGGCGGAGACCTCGAAGACTTCCCGACGGGCTCGCCGTGCGCGCCCAGCACGCCGGCGGAAGAAGCCGGAGCCATGACGGTGTGATCGGGCCCGCTGGTGGGCTCGCTCCGCTCGGCTCGGCTCCGCCGGCGGCCGGCCCGGGCGAAACAACACGCCGGCGGGGAGGATGATGCGATGCGTTACGTAGCGAAAAATGGCACGGTTCTCGATCCGGAGCGGTCGGAACGCAAGTGGGACGAAGGAACGCGGTGGGACGGTCGCAACCACATCAGCCTGGCGACGGCCAGTCAGTGGGAGCATGAGGTTCTGCATCTCGGGCGCTCAGGAGTCTGGTGGATCGAGCATTGGAGTCAGTGGCAAGGTTCGACGCCGAGCGGCCGCGTGGTGTCGGCTCGCGATGCATGCCGCTGGCTGCTGGCCAACGATTACGATCCGGACGGCGAAGACTTCCCGGACGAGCTGGCCGAGTTCGTCGATCAACTGATCGCGTGAAGCGAGGTGGTCCATGAGTATCAGCTACCACCTTTCGAACCGACAGCGAAAAGAACTCACCGTGCGGGCGGCTGAGCTGATCATCGCGTTGCCGCTGCCGGCCGAGGAGGCCGACGATCTGCTTGCCTGGGCCCGTCGTGTTCTCGCCAATGTCGACGCGCGGGACATCGCGAAAGCCGAAGAAGGCGAGATCGTGGTTCGGCCGGTCATCGAAGGCACTGTGCCCGGGCTGGCCGGCAAGCTGGGCGCGATCGTTCCCGAACGCGAGGCGACGCGCTCGGATGTCTGGCAGTACGCGATGACGGTCGTGCTGGTCACGCTGCGGCCGGCCGGCAAGAAACCGAGACACCGCCATTCGCATCCGCAATGGCCGGGCGGTTCGGTTGCGGTCAGCGGTCGCGTGGTCTTTCCACCCGTACGTCGAAAGCGATCGGGAGACTCGACATGAGCGTGACGACAGAAACCTACGAGGTGGTCATCGCCGGCCGCTACTGCGACGACGATGGCTGGCAGCAAGACCTGGGCCCGGTCGAACCCTACGGCGCGTGGTGGCTCGTTCCGCTGCCGGCGTGTCCGGATTGTGGCGGCGATCTGGTCTGGTGGGAGGCCGGGTACGTGCCCGGCACGCGTCGCTGTCTCGGCCGGCCGATCGCCTACCGGGACGGTCGGCCGGAGTACGCGATCGACGGCGGCTGCGGCTCGCTGTTCCACGTGTTCGGCCGTGACGGACGCGTCTCCATTTGCCGGGAACGGTTCTACGGCGCGACGTGACGCATGGCGGCGTTCAGAGGGACCGCGTCGGACGGATCGGCAACACGGACGTGTTCGGCATGAGGCCACGGCGGCCGCTTGGCAACGGAGGGCTGGGCGGCCGCTTTTGGCTGGGCGGCCGGTTGGCGTGTCGTTCGCCGGCGACGCGTGGTTTCTTTTGCCATCGGCCGGAGAAAAAGGAAGGTGCGGACGCTGGCCAGAGCCGTCTTGAAGGCAACGCGGGGCGTGTTATTATATGTGATAACCAGGGTGAGGGCCGCTGATGCCGTATTTCGACATCATTTGGAACGATGAGCCTGGCGGAAATGTCGAGCACATTCGGCAACACGGGCTCACGCCGGAAGACGTGGAAGCGGTTTTGCAAGAGCCGATCCGCACGGGCGTCAGCCGATCATCGGGCCGGCCGATCGCCTTCGGTTTCACGCCGGATGGCCGGCTGGTTTGTGTTGTGTTCGAGCAGGTGGACCAGGTGACGCTTTATCCTGTCACCGCGTTTGTCATTGATGAGTGAAGCCATGGCCCGGAAGAAAGTCCGCAGGAGAATTCTTCGCAAGGCGACCGCTGCGGAGCGGAAGCGGCATCAGAAGATTCGCGAGCAGATCGAACGCGAGAAGCCGGAGCTGATCGAGCGGGGACGCCGGCTGAAAGCCGAGCAGGTGCGTTTGCGACAGGTTCTGGAGGCGCTGCGAGCCGCTCGGCTGGAAATGGGCATCACGCTGAGCGAGCTGGCCGAACGCACGGGCATCGCCAAGTCGAATCTGTCACGGCTGGAGAACGCCGAGGATGCGAACCCGACGGTTCGAACTTTGAGCCGCTACGCCGAGGCTTTGGGGAAAGAGCTGGTGATTTCGATTGAGTCTCGGTGAAGCCGGTTGCGAACCCGGCGACGGGCTGGCTGCGACCGGATCGGCGAGGCCCGGACGCCCGGACGGGGGAGGGTCGTTTTCTGACGGCGACGGCGACGGAAACCGCACGCCGACCCAATCCACATTTTTTCCCGGATTTTTTTCCGGCCGAAAAAAGTTCTGGGAAGGTGATGCATATGGCACCGAAGAGCATTACGCTGAACGGCATCGACTACGTGGTTTTGAATCGGACCGAGTATGACGCGCTGGTCAAAGCGGCTCAGCTTCCACCGCTTCCGGACCGGGACGAAGAGGGCAATTACCCGGCGCTGGAGTACGCGCGGGCGTCGATTGCGCGGGACATCATCCTCCAGCGGATCCGGCTGGGCGTCTCGCAGGCGGAGCTGGCCCGGCGCGCGGGCATCCGGGCGAAGACGCTGAACCGCATCGAACGGGGCAAGTATTCGCCATCGGCGGCGACCATGGAAAAACTCGACCGAGCGCTGCGGCAAGGGCAATGAAAGTTGGACCCGAAGTCATCCGAGGAGACTCGAGACGAAGAAAGCGGACCGGTGGCTGAAGCTGGACTTGGAGGCGCGTCATGAAACTGAAGGTCGTGATTCACGAGTCGGAGGACGGAGGCTATTGGGCGGAAATCCCGGCACTGCCCGGCTGCGTCAGTGAAGGCGAGACCCCGGAAGAGACGTTGCGGAACATTCGCGAAGCGGCGGAAGGCTGGTTGGCCGTGGCGGCCGAACGCTCGACGGCCGACGCGGATGTGCAGGTGGAGGAAATCGAGTTGTGAAGTCGGTTTCCGGAAAGGACCTTTGCCGCGTGTTGGAAAAGCGTGTGGCGCAGTTGAAACGCATTTGCGGCAAACGGGGACGGAAGGAAATCTAAGCGTACAAGCAGCGCGGCTAGGCACGGCGCCGCCGAAAAGCCGGTTCTGACTTGTCCTGCCCGGCCTGCCGCGTTGTTTTCTCACATCGAAAAGCAGGACGCCACACGCAGGACGTGGCATCATGGCTGACTGGGATAAGCTTGCCGGTCAGACGGAACACATCCGACGTGAGGCCGCAACGCTGCTCGAGACAATTGAGCGTGAGCTGGAGTTGTGGGAGCAAGCCGCATCGGTGGCGGACAGGCTCGGCCAGACGCTCGCGGAGACCGTCGAAGCCCGCGTCGATACCGTCGTCCTGACGGCGCTCGTCGAGGCTCTGCGTCGTCTTGCGTCGCAGTGTACCCACTTCGATCCGCTTGAGTCGGCTGAGTGCGACACGCGGAAGTTGGCCGATTGGCTCCGCGACCACGGCGGCAAGATCGAGAGGGTTGCGGAGATGTGTCCCTGGCTTCCCGAAGTCGAGCCCGACTACTACGACGAGTACATGGACTCTCTGGCGAGCTGGCGTGCGGTCCTGCGCGACTTGTTGCCCACGTGCGATGCTCTCCTTCGCCGGCTAGGCGTGCTCGCCATCTGCGATTGGCCCCGGAGCGAGGCCCCGATTGGCTTCTTTCGCCTCTGCGAGGCCGAACTGCTCGGACGCCACGAGGCCAGCCAGCGCGATCACGAAGAGCTACTCCGGCTGCCCGACGGGGCGTTGGTGATTTGCCACGTCAGCGACGACGAATACTTCACGTGGTTTGTCGAAGCGAACCAGGCGTTGCGGTGGCTGAGCGTCCATGGGCTGCCGATTCCGCCGCAACTGGCGGCCGGGCCGCGCGAAAGGACTGCCACGGCGAGCGCCGGCGGCCGAGGAAATGAGCGAGCCCACGGCGTCGACTACCGGTCTGTACTGTGGGACGGCGACACGTTCACCTTCACGCCACTTCAGGCGGCGTGCGTGAAGATTCTCTGGGAGCACAGGGAACAAGGCACACCCGAAGTCGGCGAACAGACTATCCTCACCGAAGCCGACTCCGACTCGAACCGCTTGTTGAATGTCTTTGAGCGCGGCAAGCATCCGGCCTGGGGCACGCTGATTGTGCCCGGAACACGCAAAGGCACGTTTCGGCTGGCTGACTG
>JAADHY010000096.1 GCA_013151585.1 Planctomycetota bacterium | reverse complement strand
GTCGGTCTGCGGTGAGACCTTGCGGGCGGAGATTGAGGTTGCGTCGCGAGAAACCGGACGCTCTGCTAGAATCCTGAAGAGCGGGGAGGACTCGCGCGTCGAATTGGAACGTTTTCACGGAGACTTGCCATGACGAAGCAACACGGTACCGGAACGAAGCATTCTTCTCGAAGGGATTTCTTGAAAGCCGGCACGGCCGGACTGGTTGGGGGCGGCCTTTTGGCGGGGCTCTCGCGCGGGGTCTATGCGGCGGGCAGCGACGTGCTCCGCGTTGGTCTGATCGGCTGCGGCGGCCGCGGAACCGGAGCGGCTCAGCAGGCTCTGCACGCGGACCCTAACGCGAAACTGGTGGCCATGGCGGACGTCTTCGGCGATCGCCTGGAGGCCAGTCTGGCGAGTCTCAAGAAGAAAAAGGTGTTGGCCGACCGAGTGGTTGTCGATGACGACCACAAATTCACGGGCTTCGACGGTTACAAACATTTGGTGGCATGCGTCGACGTCGTGCTGTTGGCGACGCCGCCGCATTTCCGCCCGATTCAGTTCCGAGCCGCGGTTGAGGCGGGAAAGCATTGCTTCGTCGAGAAGCCGATCGCGGTGGATGCGCCCGGAGTGCGCTCGGTCATGCAGACCTGCGAACTGGCCAAGCAGAAAGGGGTGTCCGTCGTTTCGGGCCTTTGCTGGCGATACCACCACACGGTGCGAGCGACCTTCGAACAGATTCACGGCGGCGCCATCGGACAGATCGTCGCCATGCAGTGCAGCTACAACAGCCAAGGCGTTTGGGAACCGCGAAAGACCCGCGAACAGTGCAACAGCGACATGGAGTACCAGATGCGAAACTGGTACTACTACACCTGGCTTTCGGGGGACCACATTGTCGAACAGCACATTCATAGTCTGGACAAGATGCAGTGGGCGATGCATGACGAGCCCCCCGTTCGGGCGACGGCCGTCGGCGGACGCCAGCAGCGGACCGATCCCAAGTACGGGAACATCTACGACCACTTCGCCGTCGTTTATGAGTACGACAACGGCGTAAAAGCCTTTTCTCGGTGCCGGCACTGGCGCGGTTGTCCGGCCGACGTGACCGATCACATCATGGGCTCCGACGGCGTCTGCCACATCATGGGCGCTCGCACCAAGATCACGGGCAAGACGGAGTGGCAGTACAAAGGACCGCCGTGCAACATGTATCAAGTGGAGCATGATCGGCTGTTCGAGAGCATTCGCAAAGGGGAACCGATCAACAACGGCGATTACATGTGCAAGAGCACGATGATGGCCATCATGGGCCGCATGGCCGCTTATACGGGCAAGACGGTGACCTGGGAACAGGCCCTGAATTCGAAACTGGACCTCTCGCCGCCGGCTTATGAGTGGGGACCATTGGAAATGCGGCCGGTCGCCGTTCCCGGCATCACGCCTCTGGTCTGACGGGATTAGCCACGGCCACGGCTTCCGTCCCGTCAGGGCACTGCTGTGGTCTTCGGAGCCGGGCGGCCGGGCGAGGTCTCGGGGCAGCGTGTTCTTGGGCAGAAGCCGGTGAACGCGGGGGATGAAGCGGTCGCGGCAAAACGTTTCGCCCGGAAGCCGGGCCAGTGCGTGGTTCCGGTAAAACCCTGGACGGGGCCGGCTTTCGAGAGGTAGGTGTCGGCAGTCCTTTGACCCGGTCGAGACTGTCTGGCCGCCCCTCACGACGAGTAGATAAGCCTGCTCCAAACGGCTGCCAGGGAGTCGGCCGCGCGGGAGACGGGGAAGGTCTCGACCGCTCGCTGCCGGGCGGCTCGGCCGAGTTGCCGGCGTTTTTCGGGACCTTGAGCCAGTTGGCGAATCGCTGCTGCCAAAGCACCCGCATCGTTCGGGGGAATTAACAAAGCGGATACATCGTCCGTGAAGATTTCCGGTGTGCCGCCGACGGCGGTTGCAACGATGGGCAGGCCAGACGCCGCCGCCTCGAGCAACACGCGACCGAGCGGCTCCTGCTTGGCCGGATGCACCAGCAGGTCCAGCTCATTCAGAATCTGGGGCACGTCGTACCGATAGCCGAGCGGATGCAGTCGATCGCCGAGGCCAGCCTGCTCAAAGATGTCGCGAAGGCGGCGTTCGAACGCGATGCTTTCCTCCTTCTGCGAATACCTCGCTCCCACAAGCACGAAGTGGGCCTTCGGCACCCAGGTGACGACGCGGGACGCCGCCTCGGCCAGTACGTCCTGCCCTTTTCGCAAGCCGATTTGCCCGATCGTGCCGATCAGGAACGCTTGGGAATCGAGCCGAAGCTCGTGCCGGAGCCATCCCGTCGCCGGGCGGGGCTGAAACTGATCGCAATCCACGCCATTGTAAAGGACGCTTACTTTTCGATCGTCCAACCCTTGCGAGACATGGAACCGTCGGGTCGCTTCCGAGACGGCAATCAGCAGCCGGTTTTGATTCAAATCGGTGACTGCGCGCCGACTGAGCCGCACGATGTCGCGCAGGTGGGCGACCGTCGGAACGCTCAGCCGCGGCGAGGCCGCTCCCACCAGCCGTCCCATGGCCAGACTGTTGGCATGCACCAAGTCCGGCCGGCTGCTCTGGACTGCTTCGATCAATGCCGGCAGCAACTGCTCGTTAGGCCGTCGCCTCCCGATTTCGTCGCGAACGCAAAACGGCCAATGCTCGATGCTCGATTCCCGCAGCGCTTTGGCCAGCGGACCGGTCGGTGGAGCCAACGCTACAAACTGCCAGAGCTCTCCGACCGCGCGCAGCCGCGCCGTGACGGCCAGCATCGACCGCTCGCCGCCGTTGAGTGTGCCGAACTCAAATACGATAGCGATTCGCGGCATCTTGACCTGTTTTCTGACCCGGAATCGACGTGGGCAGCTCGCAATCGACGACCAGTGTCGCCGATGCGGGCACAGCGACGGACCACTCGCTCATTGGCCGGAGTCATTCAGCAGCAGGTGGCACCTCCAGAGCTGGCAGAGAACTCGAAGAACAAGCCTCCCCACTTGCTCCGTCCGCGCCAGCACGGTCGGCCGGCCGGGACTTTGCATAAGCCAAGTTGAGCGGGACGGACCGATTTGAGCCACCGTGGACTTTTCACGAACTCGTTCGTTGCGGGGCAGGGGGGGCAGTTGGTGGGCTGGCCGCGGTCGGAGCAGACGTCCGGGTGGCCTGAGCTGATTGGGTCGAAGGGGCCGATGGCGTGCGATGTTGCTCCGAGCGTGTGGAACCATTTTGGGACGATCGCTCGGGGCGAGCCGGTGGCGTCCTCTGTTCCGTCGGAACCAACTGCCGGAAGAATTCGATCAGCTCCTGCCAGCCCGAGGCCTCTTCCTTCGTCCGCTGCAACGCTTCGCCCACTTCGCTCCACAACCGATCAATCAGCGATGTTTCAAGCTGCGCCGCCTCCCCTTCCGTTCGATCGGGGGACTCTGGCTTCTCGCGATCGGATGGCAGCAGCAGTTCCAGCAACGCTGACTGGACCGAATCCGTAAGCTCTTCCAGCACCTGCCAAGACCGCCGCCCCGCTCGGCTGGCCAGTTCTCTGAGCTGGTCCAAATCGGCCAACGACACATCCGAGAATTGTGTGGCGTCCAGAGACTCCCGGAAAGCTTGCACTGCTCTGGCAGCCCCGGCCGAGAACGCAAGGGCTTGATTGCCCGGAGCGACGATGCCACCCACTTGCAACGGGCCGCCAGTCTGTCCAGCGATGGCCGAATTGGTTTGCGGGATTTGGTCGGGCAGCGTGAAGTCCAGGGCAACTTCCAGGGTGCTGCCGACCAACGTCGTCTGAAATTGGGCAGACTGAACGTATCCGGACGCAACCAGGTTCACCGCCGCCCGCACTTCCCCACTGCCGACTCCGGCCAAAAGCAAGTTATATCGTTGACCTGACACCTGAGGGATCACGAGCAGCTCGACGGCTCCATCCCCCGAATAGTAACTGCCGGGGACCTGTTGCAAAACACCGGTCTGCTCGGTGAAGCCGGTCGAACGGTTCTGCGAGTCGGTCAGCACAAAATCCACCGGATCGAAGACCGCGACGATAAACGGCCCTTTGATATCGAACTGAGCGACCAGTTGCAGCGTCAGCCGATTGATCTCGTCCAAGATGCGGGCACGCACGGCCGGTTCCGGATCCGCCTCCAATTGCTCCTTCAACCGCAGAATCTGCAATGCAGCCGCGTGACCGTCTTCGCGGAAGACAACTTGGTCATCATTCAGTACCTCCACGGTCGCCTGCGGCTGCTCGAGAACCGCGCCGATCGGGTTGGACAAGTTGACGAAGAACTCCTCGTCCGGCTCCACGTCCCGGTCGCCGATCACTTCGACCGTAATTGTCTTCTGGTATTCGCCCGGAGCGAAGGTCAGCGTCCCCGATTGTCGCACAAAGTCGTTACCCGAGGCGGCCGTTGCGGACGCGGTCGTATAATCGACCGAGATGGATCGCCCGGCCTGGCCGATCAATAGAACGGTCAGGTCGACGGCCGTCGTTCCGGTATGACCTTCTCGAACGGCCGCCTGCCGCTGGATGACCAGTCGCGGCACAGGATCGTCATCGTCGAGAATCGTGCCGACGCCCTGGTCCCGCCTTAAAACAGCGCCAACCGGGTTCGCCAAATTGACGAAAAAGATCTCTTCGTTCGCCTCATCGGCTGCGTCGGCGATCACGTCGATAACAATCGTTTGAGTGGTTTGCCCGGGGGCGAACGTCAACGTCCCGGTGCGTCCCACGAAGTCGTCGCCTTCCTGGGCCGTTCCGCTGGCCGTTGCAAAGTCGACCGTCACCGGCTGCGTCGATTGTTCGTCCATGACGACAACGAATTCGAAGGGACGCGTACCGCCCGCCTGCGTGCCTTCCAACGCGCGCATCGAAAGGATGTTGATTTCCGGGACAGCGAAGTCGTCGTTGATGATCGTGCCCGTCGCCTGATCGTCGCTCAAGACGGCGCCCGTCGCGCTCGTCAGATTCACAAAAAAGGTCTCATCCCCTTCAATGTTCTCGTCGCCGATGACCTGCACGAAGACCTGCTTCCTCGTCTCACCCGGATCGAACTGTAACGTCAGTGAGCCGATTTTGTAGAAATCGCGGCCCGTGCGCAGCGAAGTGGCGGTCCCGTCGCTCGTGGTCACCTCCACCGTGACCGGAGAGTCGCTGGGGCCGTCCAACCAAACGTCGAAGGCCATTTCCGTCATTCCCGCGTCGCCTTCCACTGTCGACGCATCGTCGATGGAGACGGATGGAACCGTGACGTCGTCGTTTTCGATCACGCCGACCGCTTGATCGTCCACCATTTCGGCCGGCCCGACCAAATTCGACAAGTTCACGAAGAAGAATTCATCCGCCTCGACGCGGTCGTCTCCCACAGCGTCGACGCGGATCGTTTTCCGCATCTCGCCGGGCGCGAAAACGATCGTGCCGGACTGAGGCCGATAATCGTTGTCGGCCGCCGTGGCCGTGCCGTCGGCGGTGGCGTAATCCACACGAACCGTCTCGGCCGCCGGACCGGATAGCTCCACCACGAACTCCAGCGGCGTCAACTCGCCCGGAATGCCTTCCGGCGGATCGACGTCTTGGATGGTGAGCTGCGGCAACGGATCATCGTCGTCCCGGATCACTCCGTCCGCTCGGTCGTGAGCCAGGTCGGCGTTGACTGGATTGCTCAGTCGCACTTGAAACACGCGATCCGGTTCCGGGATGCCATTCCCCAAGACAATCACGGTTACCGTTTCCGTCGTATCCCCGGGAAGAAACGTGAGCGTCCCAGCGACCGGCTCGTAGTCGCGACCGGCTGTGGCCGTCCCATCCACCGTGGTGTACTGAACCGTAACGGGATCGGCAGACGGCCGGCTGAGCGTCACCTGAAACGTAAACGGCGTGCGCTGACCGGCCACGCCTTCGTAGTCAGTGAAGCCTTCGACTCCAATTGTGGGAGCGACGCCGTCGTCATTGAGGATCGTCGCCAAGCCCGTGGCGTCAGCTAGCTCGGCATTCACCGGGGCCGACAGCCGTAACGAGAATGTTTCGTCCGGCTCGACCGTCTCGTCGCCGAATACGATGACGGAAACCGTTTTCGTTCGTTCTCCCGGCGCAAAGGTGAGCGTCCCGGAAACGGGCGCGTAATCTTCGCCCGCACGGGCCGAGCCGTCCGCCGTTGCATAGTTGACCTGAACCGGACGCGTCGCCGCGGCGTTCAACGAAACTACGAATGTGAGCCGCGTCCGAGCGCCGCCTACGCCTTCTTCGGCAGTCACATCCGCGACCGAAAGGTCGGGGACCGGATCGTCATCGTTTCGCAGAAGCCCGAC
>JAADHY010000097.1:2598-8890 GCA_013151585.1 Planctomycetota bacterium | reverse complement strand
ATCCGTCAACGATCAGCTTGCCTTTCTCGATCATCCCAACGCGTGTGCAGACGTCCGCCAGCTCGGGCAAAATATGGCTCGAAACAATGATCGTCTTGTTCATTTCGCCGAGCCGTTTCAGAAGGGTGCGGATTTCGATCCGGGCCCGCGGGTCCAGCCCACTCGCGGGCTCATCCAGCAGCAGCACCTGCGGATCATGCAAGAGCACGCGGGCCAAACCGACCCGTTGCGTCTGCCCTCGAGAAAGCTGATTCACCATGGCGTCGCGCTTAAATGCCATGTCGACCAGTTCCAACTTCTCTTCGCAAATCTTTCGGCGTTTCGCCCCGTTAATCCGATAGGCCGCTGCGAAAAACTCCAAGTACTCAATCACGGTCATGTCGTCGTACACACCGAAAAAGTCCGGCATAAACCCGACCAGCCGTCGAATTTCTTGCTGATGAGTGTAAATCGACTTCCCGCACACGTACGCCTCGCCGTAGTCCGGATTCAGCAGCGTGGCCAACATGCGCATCGTCGTCGTTTTGCCCGAACCGTTCGGCCCGATGAACCCGAAAACGTCCCCTTCTTCCAGCTTCAGGTCCAAATGATTCACGGCAATCAGGTCGCCGTATCGTTTTGTGAGCTGTCGGGTCTCGATCATTACTGCCTCAAAACGTAGTCTTGTGATCGCGATTTCAAAAACTCATTCATCGGACTCGTTGCCGCCGAAAAGCGAATGTTAGGCGAATTGCTCGGGACGGGAGCGACGCAGTCCGTCGCGTCCGTCCAAACCGGCGCTCGTTGGCGATCACCCGCGGAGCGTCCTCTCCGCGACGCCGCGCCGGCAGGAGGCTTCAAATGAGCTCCTTAGCTTGAGTCCACGAGAATATAAATAAACAAGTGTATCTGAATTAGTGAATTCCCGATGCCGGGTGCTGTCTCTACATTAATGCCGTCGAGCAAGCGCACGGCCGGCTCGGCGGCCGGGACACCTGATCTCGGCGGAAACTACCGTGGAACCGGATTCGAGGCTTCAGGTGGTGGGGGAAGTGCAAGACAGCCCTAAACTAAGTGTAGTCGGCGGGGTTCAGGCGGTCCAGTAAATGCCGCAGCCACCTGAGTCGTATCCGCCGTGAAAAGGTCTCGAAGCGGCCGTTCCCGGCTTGAGATGCAGCGCCGGGGCCGCCCGTGCCGGCATCGCTGACGCAGCATCCCGGCCGGTGCCGCCCCCGATCGAATCAGGCGTGAACAGCCGCCAGACGTTCGCCAAGAGCTGACACTCTGTGTTCCGGTATTCTTGGGCTGGCGGGCGTTTTGTTGTGTTTCGCATCGGCATCCGTTGCCGTTCCCCCAGTTCGGAAACCGTGACCGGCCCCCGACGGCCCAGCCAATGTCTACCGCTTTTCCGTCTGACGCTTCGAGCTACGGGAAGGCGTCGCGCACTGGGCCGGCCGAATCGTGAGACCGCTCGGGCTGGACCGGCTTAGCCCCTTACGTGACCGCCGGCTACCCGATAGCCCTGGCGGCGTACCTGTAGAAGTGAGTTCGAGCGTGACTTTCCAAGTAGGGAAGTGGGAAAGGGTCCTGCGCGGGCAGGATTCGACAAACCTCGCTCAGCCCAATATGCTGTCGCTGTTCGTTTCACCGTTTGAGACTCAGCCAAAAAACCGGGACGTGATGAACGTACAGAACGTGCCGTCTGAGCTCATGAAAGCTCTGCCGGCCCTCCAAAGTTCCGATACCTAATCATCTGCACCGAACGTTGAACGCGTTGTAGCAGACTTCGCACCGGCCACCAGCAGCAGAGGAGTACAAAAGATGCGAATTCTACGATGGTTGCTTGTTTCGGCGTTGCTTTTCCCGAGTGTCGGGCTGGATAGGGAATGTCCTGGGCAGGAGCGCCTCTCGATCAAGGATTTGCAGGGTCCGCCGGCCGAGGCGATCCAGAAATGGCGATCCATGCGTTTCGGTTTGTTTGTCCATTGGGGACCGGTCAGCCTGAAAGGGACGGAAATTGGCTGGTCGCGCGGCCGCGAAGTGCCCAAAGAGGAGTTCGATCGGCTCTATTTGCAGTTCAATCCCACTCGATTCGATGCCGACCAGTGGGCCTCAATCGCAAAGGCGGCTGGAGTGCGGTATCTGGTCTTCACGTCCAAGCACCACGACGGCTTCTGCTTATGGGATACGAAGTACACCGATTACGACATCATGGCTTCGCCCTTCAAGCGGGACATTGTGAAGGAGCTGGCGGACGCGTGTCGCAAGCAAGGGATCGCCTTTGGAACGTACTATTCGATTTGTGATTGGCACCACCCGGACTATCCGACTGACTCGCCCGGCGGCCGAACGATGAAGCCCAAGCACAACATGGACCGCTACGTGCGGTATTTGCACAACCAGATGCGCGAGCTGATCCAGAATTATGGTCCGCTACTTGTCATGTGGTTCGACGGCGAGTGGGAAAAGCCGTGGACTCATCAGCATGGGCTGGCTCTTTACCGGCACGTTCGCTCGTTGCAGCGGGACATACTCATCAACAATCGCGTCGACAAAGGACGACGCGGTATGGAGGGAATTACGAAGTCCGAGGAATTCGCTGGCGATTTTGATACGCCCGAACAGCGCGTTGGTTTTTTTAACCGCCAACGGCCGTGGGAGTCGTGTATCACGATCTGTCGGCAATGGGCATGGAAACCAAACGACGAACTGAAATCGCTGAAAGAGTGCGTCCGGATTTTGCTTCAGACGGTGGGAGGCGACGGCAACTTGCTCTTGAACGTTGGCCCGATGCCGGACGGCCGGATCGAGCCACGGCAGGTGGAGCGGTTGAAACAGATCGGCGCTTGGCTGCGAAGATACGGTGACGGGGTCTACGGCACACGCGGCGGGCCATTCCAGCCGGGGAAGTGGGGAGCGTCGACGTGCAAGGGCAATCGAGTCTTCCTTTTTGTGATGAATTGGCCCGCGTCCGGACCGTTGCAGTTGCCGTCCATTGCGAGGAAGATCGTCGCCTATCGCACGCTGTCCGGAGGCGACGCTCGCGTGGATCAGACCGACGATGCAATCAGAATCGCCCTGCCTGAGAAGGAACGCGACGCGATCGCCACGGTCATCGAACTGACGCTCGACGGCGACGCCTTTTCGGTTCCTCCCGTGGTGGTGAAAGGCGACGGTGAACGCTGACCGCACGCCTCTATCGGCCGGCTGTCTGAATCCGGCCGATCCGCAGCCAGGGAGTCGTGTTGCTGGTCGCCGGCTCGATGTTCTCGCCGCCCAGGGCGTAAAGCTCTCGCCCGATGATGACAACGCGGATGTCGTTGGTGGGCATCGGCAGCAAGCTGGGCATACGGTGCCAGCGGTCGGTCGCCGTGTCGTAAACCAGCACAAACGGGCAGTAGTAATATTGATGAAAGCGGTCTCGCTCGGCCAGCGTGCGGAGCTCTTTCGTGTAATCGCTCGTTGCGGCAGCCCCGCCCACAACGACGACGTAGCGGTCCTTGTAGACGCAGCAGTCGAATCCGCTGAGGGCGTAGGGCAGAGGCGAGCGAGCCCGCCACCGATACGTCTTCGGATCGAATTGCCACACGTCTTGCAGACGCTTGCGGTCTGGGCCGTCGGTCGGCCGAGGCGAGAAGAAGTGGATTCCGCCGATTAGGTAGATTTTTCCTCCGGCCGCGGCTGCGCCGGACCAGCCGCGCGACTCGCCCGGAATCTCGCTCACCGTTTGCCACTTCGCGTTCGGTCGCGCGAGGTCGAGCATTTCGACGCTGCGCAGCGTGGGCCCGTGACCGCCCTGCGAACCACCAAACACAAACAACCGAGTCCCAACCGAAGCGCTCGGCGCCCACGCTCGTTTGACGTTCAGATCTGCGATTCGGTCCCAAACGAATTCCCCCCGGCCGTACCGGAGCCGATAACATTCCGTGTGGACTCCACCTCGAAGCCGGCTGCGGCCGCCGATCGAGTAAAACGCGTCGCCGCATTCTGTGCCTTGCACGTAGGCTTGCCCCAGCGGTCCGTCCGGCCCACGTTGCCACCAGTCCGTCTGCGGGTCGTACAGATACATCGTTGCCATCTCGCCCCAAGGCTGCCGCATGCCAAATACGCTGACCACCTTGCCGTCCAATACGGTCGCGCACCCGCCTTTTCGAAACTCAGGCAAATTCGGACCGAGTTCCCAAGTGATGTCGACGATTTCGCAGCGTGGTGTTTGCGGGCCAGCGAGCTCCGCCGCCGGCGACTGCGCCGCAACCAAACACCATCCGCCGCTGATCACGAGGCACCAGTAAATCGAGCGAATAGATCTCCCGCGAACCTCGAAATCAAGCATGGGCGTGCTCCGCAAGTCCGTGTTTCACGAAATGTCAGGTAGCAGAACTCCTTTCGGTCGCCCTATCCTGTCGCGTTTTTTCGACTGGTGCAACTATGCGCCGGAAGGCGCGTGCTCTCGGATCGCGCGATCGCTCCGGAGGTGGTCTTTGACACGAGGCCGCTGGGACAAAAAGCGCCGCGGTCACTCGTGATACGCGTCCCGATCCGTCATGATATGGAACGCTGTGACGCTGCGGACCACAATGAGATACCGGCTCGCAGATGTCTTGGACGAGTGGGTCTTGTGGCCACGTGGCTGACACGTTGGGTGGACCGCTGGGGGACACGGACGCGACGTTTGTGTCATTCTCCTTGGGTAGCGCAGGGAATCCAGTCTCTGCGGCTCGCCGGGCCGTGTGACGCCTTCACGTCACTGGATGGCCAGCACGGTTTCCGGGGATTCTCAGACACTTAAAGATCGACGGAAGTAGCTATGGGAAGACGGGTCACAAGCTGTTTTATCGAAGTTCTTCTGTTGACGGTTTGCTGGACGGTGGGAACGCACGCTGAAGACTGGCCGGCCTATCGGCACGATAATCGTCGGAGTGGCTGCACGACCGAATCCTTCGGCACGGAGGGTTTGAAACTCCGGTGGGCTTGGCGGTCTCCGATTCCGCCGCAGCCGGCGTGGTACGGCCCGGCCAAATGGGATGCTTATGCCGACGTTCGGGGATTGCGCTCCATGCGCAACTACGATCCGGTCTTCCACGTGATTGCCGCCGAGGGGCGTGTCTGGTTCGGGTCCTCGGCTGATGACACTTTGCGCTGTCTGGACCTGGCAACCGGACAGGAAAAATGGAGCTACACGGCGGACGGCCCCATTCGCATTGCCCCGACGTATGTCGCCGGCCGAGTTTATTTTGGCTCGGATGACGGCCACGCGTACTGTCTCGACGCTGCCGACGGCCGGCTTCTTTGGAAGTTCGCTCCTGGCCAGCGGGATCGGCTGATTCTGAACAACGGACGCCCAATTCCGCTCTGGCCGGTCCGGACCGGAGTGTTAGTGGCCGATGGGACGGCCTACTTCGCCGCCGGACTGCTGCCGTGGCGTCCCACTTACCTGTGCGCGGTCGATGCCGTCACCGGGCAACCGAAGGGCACCGGGCGATACGTCCGGACGTTTTCGTCTGACGTGACGATGGAAGGGGCTCTTTTGGCCTCGGCCACGCGGTTGGTCGTTCCGCAGGGACGCGTACCGCCGCTGATTCTGAAGCGCGCGACTGGTCAGCAAGAGGGACCGCTCAAGAAAGGCGGTGGCGGCTGCTTTGTTCTGCTGACCGAAGACGAGCGGGTGATCCACGGGCCGGGGAACAAAACCGGATGGATCAGTCAAAGCCGGGCCGACACACGCGAGCAAATCGCCAATTTTCCCGGCGGACGAGCTATGGTGGTGTCGAAAGACACAGCTTACCTGCTCAGTGACCGGAACCTCCAAGCGCTGGACCGCAAAACGGGTAAGAAAAAGTGGACCATGCCGTTCAACGACGGTTATGAACTGATTCTGGCGGGCAAGACGCTGCTTGTCGGCGGCTGCGACAAAGTGGTGGCCGTGGACGCTCCCTCGGGCGACCCATTGTGGCAACACGCGGTTTTCGGCCGAGCGTTCGGGCTGGCCGTTGCCGACGGAACGCTGCTGGTCAGCACCGATGAAGGAGTCATCTACTGCTTTCGGTCGTCGGTCGGATCGGAACGGCGCGGTGAGTCGTCCGCGCCAACGGTGACTTCCAGCGGCGGAATTCTATTGGGCCCCCAAGAGGCCGCTCGCCTGATGGCGAACGTCTATCCCCGGCAACCCGCCGACCGAATCACGCGCCCCCGACAGCGAGAGACGCCACTTTTGGCGTTGGGCCCTTGCTTGCGGTTTACTAGCCCCACAGAGGCCGTCGTTCGTTGGGAAACGCGCGAGCTGTGTCCGACGCGGCTATCCTACGGCACCAAC
>JAADHY010000097.1:0-2582 GCA_013151585.1 Planctomycetota bacterium | reverse complement strand
AAAACACCCGACCAAAAAGGCGACACGAAGTCCGGTTGACAGGACTGCGGCGCAACACGGTCTACCATTACACGATTGAGGTCGCGGCCGGCCCGAAAACGAAGACGACCGAAGCTTACGAGTGTGACACGTTTTTCAATTACAGCTTGCCAGAGGTTCCGGAGCGGCCTTGTCCTTATCCCTCGGTCGATCAGAAAGCGCTGGCAGCGACCGCCAAAGAATTGCTGAGCGCGGCGGACGTCAAACGAGGCGTCTGCGTCGTGCTCGGCTGTGGCGACGGGCGGCTTGTCTATGAGCTGGCGAGGCAATCGGCCTTGCGGGTGATCGGGCTCGAGACCGACGCGAGCAAAGTCGCCGAAGCTCGCAAAGCGCTGCTGCGCGCCGGGCTGTATGGTAGCCGAACGACGATCCTGCAAGTCGAATCACTCAAGAAGACCAACCTGACCGGCTATCTGGCGGACCTCGTCATTGCCGCCCACGACGGGTTGCATGCCGAGGCCGAACGTCTGGCTCGACCGGGCGGCATGATCATCAAAAGGCCCGCATCGGTGCGCGGTGGTTCGTCTTCCTCTGAAACAGCATCGCTGGCCGGCGAAGGGAGCCCGGGAAGACAGCGATGGCGGATCACCCGCCGGCCACACCCGCCAGGAATTGGCGTGTGGTCGCATCAATACGGCCGGCCGGACAATTCTTCTTTCGGCGGCGAGACGTTGGCCGGAGTGACGGGCACGGACGGGCTGGTCGTGCAATGGGTCGGCCGTCCCGGCCCGCGTGCTCAAGCCGATCGCAATGGCCGTAAGCCGGGACCACTGGCCGCGGGCGGACGCCTTTTCGTCCAAGGGCTGCATCGCATCATTGCTATCAGCGCGTACAATGGCACGATCCTGTGGTCGCTGGAGATCCCTCACTTCGAGCGTTTCAACGTGCCTCGCGATTCCAGTAACTGGTGCGCAGACGAAAAGCACGTGTTTGCCGTTGTGCGCGACCGGTGCTGGCGGATCAACGCTGAAGACGGCGCGGTGTCGAAAGTCTACGACGTCGTCCCGGCGGATCGTGAGGGCTGGCGCTGGGACTGGGGCTATGTGGCTCGGCCGAACGAAAGCCTCCTGCTGGGAAGCGCCCTGAAGGCGAACACCTCGTGGACAACGTTTTGGGGCCGGACCGGCTGGTACGACGCGCCGCGCGGTCCGGTGACCTACAAGATTTGCAGCGATAGCCTGTTTGCTTTGGACGTCCACACGGGAGGACGCCGATGGGCGTATTCCCGTGGCGTGATCTTGAACTCAACTATTGCCGCGACCGGCGATCGCGTTTATTTCGTCGAATGTCGTAATGCGAAAGTCGTGAGTTCTGAATCGCGGCGAGTCGGATCGGCCGGGCTGTGGCAGGATCAGTTCCTGGTCGCGTTGAACCTGGAGACGGGCCAGCCGGTCTGGGAGCGTCCGATCGATACGGCCGACGGCACGGTCACCTTCGACATGGCCTGCGGAGAAGGCAAGTTGGTGGTCGTTTCGTCGGTGGCGGCCGAAGCACGGTACTACGTTTACGCGTGGGACGCCGCCTCGGGCGAACCGGCCTGGGAAGTTAACTTCCCCTGGCCGAAGAACAAAGAGGGAAAACCGATCGACAACCACGGCCGGCACATGGCTCGGCCGGCGATCACGTCCGGGCGCGTCTTCGTTCGGCCGGCCGTAATCGAGCTGGCCACGGGCCGGATTTCCGAAACGAAGATGGCCGTGGCTGGCTGCGGAACGTATGCCTTCACGACGGAAGCGGGCATCTACCGGGATCGAAACGTGACCTTGTGGGACTTTTACGCCGACCGAGCGACGAAGTGGTCACGCCTGCGGCCCGACTGTTGGCTGAGCACAATTCCGGCGTTTGGAATGGTCCTGTCACCCGAAGGAGGAGGCGGCTGCAGTTGCGGCTCGTGGATGGAAACGTCGTTAGGCTTCATCCCGAAGGGGCGGGCCGAGCCATAGCCGCCGAAATCAGACGCCGAGCGCAGCGGAATCGGTCAGGGAGGGCCGTCGCTTCTTGGTGGGGCGCCGGGGGCCTGAAAGCTCCCAATTGTCGGACTTGTTTCGCCCCCCTGAAATGACATCCCGATCGCCGACGCGGTCAAGAAATCCCGACTCCTTTTACTGTGCCCTCATTCGATTGGGAGCGAACCATGAGCACGGACAAGGTCCTCGAACGCATGACAATAACAGAGGACAGTCCCGGAACGATTCTGCGTGATTTCGAAACGTTGCTCGATTTCATCGGCCCGGATGGCATCCCGGCGAGCGGCAAGTATCATTTGTTGCCGATGAGCCGGCTGCGCGAATTGGATGAACGCATGACGCGCCCCCTGCGTCCTGAGTTGAAGCGACCTCAGCAGCGGTCGTTTCCGAACCTGCACGGATTGTGTCTGCTGTTGCGGGCCACTTGCCTGGCCGTGCCGAAAGAGACAAAAAGGCAGGCCCGATTGGTCCTGGAGCCAGACATGTTGAGCCAGTGGCAGGGGCTGAACGCGACCGAACGTTACTTCAATTTGCTTGAAGCATGGCTGTTTCGAGCCAATCCGGAAGTTGTCGGAG
>JAADHY010000238.1 GCA_013151585.1 Planctomycetota bacterium | reverse complement strand
AAGAGCGGTTCGCGGTATGGTGGCGGACTGGCACACAACGGCGTGGAAAAAGTCTTTGCGGTCGTTTGTTGGGAGATGCAGCTATGTCGAATCGGGTGACTCGTCGGGAGATGTTGAGGGGGACGGCGGCCATCGGCGTGGGCCTCTGGGTCTCAGTAGCTGATTCTTCAAGGGCTGCTGATTCCCCAAACGAAAAATTGAACATTGCGGGGATCGGCGTGGGCGGCCGCGGCGCTGCGGACGTGATAGGATGCGCGAGCGAAAACATCGTCGCTCTGTGCGATGTCGACGAACGTCGCGCGGGAAAGACGTTCGAACGTTTTCCCAAAGCCAAAAGGTACCGCGACTTTCGCAAGATGCTCGACGAGATCGGTTCAAAGATCGATGCGGTCGTCATCGGCACGCCCGACCACACCCATGCACCGGCAGCGGCCATGGCGATGCGCATGGGCAAGCACTGTTACTGTGAGAAACCGCTGACCCACAACGTTTACGAGTGCCGAGTGCTGACCGAGCTGGCTCGCAAGCACAAGCTGGTCACGCAACTTGGGACGCAAATTCACGCAGGCGACAACTATCGGCGCGTGGTAGAACTGATTCAGGCCGGAGCGATCGGTCCGGTTCGGCAGGTTGAGGTGCGTTTTCCGGGCGGCATTGGCGGCCACCGTCGGCCGAAAGAAACGCCTCCAGTCCCCGAAGGCCTCGATTGGGACTTGTGGCTCGGACCGGCTCCCTACCGACCCTATCACCCGATCTACGTTCCAGCCGGGTGGCGAGCGTGGTGGGACTTCGCCAACGGCACGCTGGGAGACTTCGGCTGTCACTACATGGATCTGCCCTTCTGGGCGCTGAAGCTGAAGTATCCCACGGTCGTCGAAGCGCAGGGACCGCCGCCGCTTCCCGAGAGCACTCCGCCCGTGTTGACAGTGCGATACGAGTTTCCGGCCCGAGGCGACTTGCCACCGGTCACGATGACCTGGCGACACGGTGCCGACAATGTCCCGCCGATTTTCAAGGAGCGTAGAGTGCCGAATTGGGGAGCATGTGTTTTGTTTGTCGGCGAAAAAGGGATGCTCTTGGCCAATTACGGCAAGCACCTGCTATTGCCGGAATCTGAGTTCGCCCACTACAAGCGGCCTGAGCCGACGATTCCGCGATCGATCGGCCATCACAAGGAATGGATCGAGGCATGCAAGACGGGCAAACCGACGACGTGTCGCTTTGAATACTCTGGACCGCTGACGGAAACCGTCTTGCTGGGCAACGTGTCGTATCGCGTCCAAAGCCGACTGGAATGGGACGCGAAGAACTTGAAAGCCACCAACTGCCCAGCCGCTGACAAGTTCCTACGCCGCGAGTACCGCAAAGGCTGGACACTGTAAGCCGTCATGCCTCCGTGCATTTCGGGTGTGCTTTTGGCTGCAAGCTGAAAGGAGATTACGTCCATGACCGAGGCCCGCTGTTGCAACCGCCGAAGTTTCTTGAAGGGCACGACCATGGCCGCGGTCGGGATGACCGCTTCGTTGGCGGGGCGACGAGGCCGAACGCAAGCAGCGACCGGTTCGGCGAAGCCGATTCGACTTGGTGGACCAAGTTTCGCCAAAGCGGAAGATCCCGAGGAACTTGCGAGGGCTCATCGAAAGCTCGGTTACCGAGCGGCCTATTGTCCAGCGGTTTCGCTGGATGATCAGCCCCGCATCCGCGCGATTGAGCGAGCGTTTGCGAAGCACGATGTAGTCATCGCGGAAGTCGGACGCTGGTGCAACCTCATGGAGGCCGACGCGAAGAAACGATCGGCCAACTTGAAACGCGTGACGGAGGGCTTGGCGCTGGCCGATGAGATCGGCGCGTTGTGCTGCGTCGATATCGCTGGCTCCTTCAATCGGGAAGTCTGGTACGGACCGCATCCGAAGAACCTGTCCCGTGAATTCTTCGAAGCCGCCGTCGAAAACGCTCGCAAGATCATCGACGCGGTGAAACCGCGGCGAGCGAAGTTCTGTTACGAGATGATGGGTTGGAGCATTCCAGACAGCCCGGATAGTTATCTCCGGTTACTGAAAGCCGTTGACCGAAAAGCGTTCGCCGTGCACCTGGACCCGTGCAACCTGGTCAACTGCCCGGCTCGTTTTTACAAGAACGCCGACCTGATCAACGAATGCTTCGACAAGTTGGGCCCTTGGATCGTCAGTTGCCACGCCAAAGACTTGAAGTGGCAAGTGGAAATGAACATCCACTTTGTGGAGGTCACGCTCGGCACCGGATCGATCGACTACCGGGTTTATCTGAAGCGTTTGGCCCAGCTTCCCCACGACGCGCCGCTGATGATCGAACACATGAAGGGACCGAAAGAATACGACCGGTCGCGACAGCATCTGTTCGACCTCGGCGTCAAGGTCGGCGTTCGCTTTTCGTAGTTTTCGGCAGCTCGCGGCGCAGGGAGTCCGATTGGAGCGTGCGTCTCAGCACGGCTGTGGGACAGGCGGTCCCGCCCTTCCCGCGGCCTCTTTCAACCCGGCTCGCCCAGACCGTGGACCAACGGGCCGATCAGTTCCGCGGCTTGGGCTAGAGTGTCGATCGCCTCTTCCGAGAATTCCCGAGGCTCGATCGTTTGCACGACCAGTACGCCGCAAAACTGCCCGTTGTCGTAGACCGGCACGCCCAAGAATGAGAGGAAACGGTCTTCGCCCGCTTCCGGAAAGTACTTGAACTCCGGATGGGAGGGCGCGTTCTTCACAGCCACCGGCTTTCGCTTGTGCGCGGTCAGCCCGACCAATCCTTCCCCCGGCTTCATCCGGACTTTACCGATCGCATCCTGGCGCAGCCCGACCGTTGCCGACAGGACAAGCTCGTTTGCCGTCGAGTTGAGCAGATACAAGGAGCAGACATCCGTTTGGAAATAATTGCCGATGGTGGAAACGATCTTCGAGAGCAAGACTGCCTTGTCTCGCTCTGTTGAAGTCAGGTCAGCAATTTCCTCGGGTGTCAACACGGCCGTTTTTTCGAAACTTGTCACCATTTCGCACGTTTCTCACCAACTAACGTGACAGTCGCACGCTCAACATCTCGAACCGTCCCGGTGGTCGGACGGGCTTGTGAACAACGTGTGTGCTTAGACCAGCGAGCCGTCGCCGGTCTTTCGTGAGCCCACGAAGGCTTGCCCACTCGCCGGTGAAACCGCCGCCAGTGGGCACTGTTTGCAATTTCCGTGCCAGATAGCGGCCCGCCTAGGCGCTACCCGAACGAGCTGACCGCTCCCTGGGGGCTTCCACCAGTTCCCGCCCTCGATGCCTCCTTTAGAACATACTGCAAAAGGAGGCCGGAGCGTTGAAGATATGCTTCAAAAAGCTCGACCGATGACGGCCCCCAACTTTCTCTCTCCATCCGTGCTACTTCTTGCGTGGTACTTTTCGATCGCCCGGACGCGGTTGCAATCACAACAACGCGGCGCGCCCGCAGCAACCAAATGCTGAGCACAACGCCTCAGCATCAAGCTCGTGCCCTGGCGGTCACAGCAGGCACGTCCGCCCTTGGCTGGTTGGGTCCCCTGCAACACTTTCTACACGTTCTAAGGCGGTCGATGGGCGCCTCCTTATCCATCAGTCAGACCGTCAGCCGTCATCGTTTGACTTCGTCCCAGGAGACGCGAAAGAGGACCGGCTCGGCCGGGCGGAAGGTCACACTCAAGCAGTGCAGTGTTCGCATTGCGGGGGCCTTGGCGTGGCATCATAGGCGACGCGTCAGGAAACCATTTTGTTCTGGCAGCAGCTTCCGCCACCACACAAGTTGACGCGTCCCCAAAAGGGCAACCACAAAAAAACTCAGAGCTGTCCGCTCTGAGTGTCCCCCTGCCGGAGTGCCCAAGAGAGGATTCGAACCTCCACGGGGATAATTCCCCACCAGGTCCTGAACCTGGCGCGTCTGCCAATTCCGCCACTTGGGCAACCAATTGCCGCCGTTCGCTCTCCTGTCATAAATTATCGTCCGGTCGCAATGAAGACAAGGGTTTTTTCTGCAACTTTTCCCGAGGATTGGTCCTCGGCAACCGACCGTTTGCATTCCCAGAGCCATCTGGTATACTTCTCCGTTTAGACAGACCGCAGGGGCTGCCGAGTATAACTTCTAACAGATGTCGGGCAGGGAGGAACTCACGCAAAGACCACTCTGCGTTTCTTTTGTAGGTCCTTGTCCGACAGGGGGTTAGCGAGTTTCTGGCAGTTCCGGAAACCCGTCGGGGAGAGAATCAATCCGCCGCGCTCGAGGCCTCGGTGAGCGGCGGGCGGTCCGGAACTGCGTACCTCAAGCGCGGGGTCAGAATGTGCCGTCAACGGACGGGACTCGTTCGGCGAGCGATCGCCCGAGTTCGACGGCTGAATAGTCCCGTGTTTGTGGTCCCTAAGGGCCTTTGTGGCATGCGTGAGAAAACAGGCGTTAAGTGAGTCATTGAAAGGAGGTCATGAGTGGGAGTCAAGCTGAAGCTTCGAGAAGGTGAGAAGATCCAAGACGCGGTGAAGCGGTTTCGGAAACTCGTTGAACACGCCGGTATCAAGAAGGAGATGCGACGGCGAGAATACTACGAGAAGCCGAGCGACGCCAACCGCCGAGCGCGCCGCCGCGCCGAGCGTCGAGCGCGCATGAACAACCTTCTCCGACGCCTCGGCCAAATTTGACTTGGCTCCGTTTGATCTCCTCTTTTTGGCCTCCTCCGGCCCGATTGCGCATCGTGAGCTGAGCGTCCCGTTGATGGGGGTTGGGATGCGCAGCGGCCTGCGTGAGGATCGTGTCCAGAGCGCCTTTTGCTGGCTTGAGCGCTCGGCCGCTGGCCTCCTTTGGGGCGGAGACGCGTCCGATCGTAGCCGGGGCGTTTCCTAACGCGCCCCGTCGCCCGCAACCCAAGTCGTCGTTGGCTCCGTGAAGTGAGTAGACTCTGCCGGAGTAAAAGCGAACCGTTAAGGCGGATGTTCGGCGTGCGGGTCTGGCGGCACGAGAAACGAATCAAGGCGGCGCCTTTGGTGTCCCGGTGGGCGCGCGGTTCGCAAGCGTTCTGTGGGCGCTAGGACGACGAAACTCGGTGTTTTGAATCCCAAAGCGGCAGTAGACGCCGCCCCAGAAAAAGGGAAAAGTCTTCGCGCGTTCAAACCAGTGAGAGCCTGCGCTTCGTCCGCGACTGTGCCCGGAAGAAGGGGCTCTTCGAGCAGTTCTCTGATAAGCTGTGACTCGTCCAAAACTTACAAACGTCGACAATTTGTGGTCGATGTCAAAACCCGAAGGGGCGAACGGGCGTTGTTGGCCCTCAACTTGTCCGAACGGCAGCGGCGGGTTTGCATATTCTGAATAGCTCGGACAGACAACGAGCCGCGGCGGCAGCTCGTGCGGGTCGGCCAACAGGGAACTTGAGCGGAGTCGACGAGCGTGCCGTGGATACCTCGGTCAGTTCGGCCCGAGCGGGCCGTGATCTTCCCTCGGCGATGCGGAAAAATCATTGAGATACGATGAGTTTCGAACAATCAATGCGGCCGAATCGGAGATCGGTGCCGGCGGATCGGCCGGCGGATGAAAGCATTTTGCAATCTCTTCGTTGGAGAACAGGTGCCGACACGGTCCTCCGGCAAGCGGCGAGGCGGAGCGATCCGGTGGCGTTCGCGGAATGTTGGGCCGCGTGGCTCCAGCGAAGGCGAACCGGGGATCGGAGGCGGAGTTTCGACCTTCTCACGGCTATCCAGTGGTCCTGTCCTCCGCAGGAAGCGCGCTCCGAGCGGCTGAATCTGCTTTTGGACCTTCTACGGGCATGCAGCCATCTGGTCCGTCGAGCCGGTCGAACTCGTTCCGCGATTCACGGCTCTCGGAAGAGCGGCCAAGGGAAAGCTGGTAACGACACACGTCGCGTTCGAGTCGAGCGACTCGCTGGTGAGGTGGGAGCGCTCTTCGATCGCAGTTCCGCGGCTGAAGATCAACCAACCCCGCTGGAACTCCTTGTGGTCGCGTCGATTCTGCTGGAGTCGGTCGGCCGACTGGACGCGGATTCGACATGGCTGTTGCTGCGTGTGGCCTTGAAGGCTGCGGCCGAGCAGATCGCGAATGGCGCTGTACCACTTGGGAAGGGCCAGCCTGCTGGAGGTGGTGACGGCTCGAACTTCCTGAGGGATAGGACAGAGCTGGTCCGGGGAGAGCAGCTTTGGCTGTACTCTCTGCTCTTTTCGGATATGGTCGGCGCCGCCAGGCTTGGTCGACAAGCGAAGAAATTCCTGAACGCGCGGCTGCTCGCCTCGACCGACCAAGCTGGCTCGCCGCATGCCGATT
>JAADHY010000194.1 GCA_013151585.1 Planctomycetota bacterium | reverse complement strand
ATCGTGCAGTCCCGGATGCCACCGCACCATTTTGCCGTTCAGTTCGAACGAGTTGATCGTCAGGTCATTGAGCAGCGGATGGCTCGGCTGGCCGAACTGCGTCAGCAGCGTCACCGCGATGCTGATGGCGATCAGCCAAAAAGTCACCGGACACCGCCGGAAAAATGGCCGTTCCCAGCGGCTCCGCATGTCGATCATTCGTTTGCGGGCTTCCGCGTTTTCCCGGGCTTCGAGTTTGCGGAGCCGTTCGGCCTCGCGTGCGGCCTCAGCATAGCGGTCCTCATCGGGATGATGCTGAAAGTGATCGAACTCCTCGCGCGCCTTTTCAACCTGGTCTTCGTCGTACACCCAGATGGGCCAGCCCTCATCCGTCTGCTCGATCATCGACTTGACACCGATCGAGAGAAGGTAGTCATGGAACCGGCGGGCTTGTTGCTCGTTCTTGAGCGTTCCGATCCGTCGCATCGTTGGTGTACTTTTCGGTTGGGATGATCACTTCGAGGCCGGAGACGGTGCGGCCAATACGCACAAGGGCGTATCATGAGTCCGAGCCGAGCCTCTCGTCAAGCCGATCGGAGCTACCATCGTCCGTGAAGCCGGCGGGGGCGTCGGAGCGATCGTTCGTCAGACCTCCTGGGGAAGCTCCGGCACCGGTTCGTCGTTATTCTCTGGGCGGCCTTCGATGTAAAACCAGTTGTGGATCGGCTTCAGGATGTTTTGCACTTCGGCCACGAGTTGTTGATCCAGCGGTTGCTCGGCCCATTCGGCCCACTGCCGGACCCGATCAGGATTAGCCGAACCGGTGATGCAAGTGGCCATGTCCGGATTGGCAATGGAGAACTGCAAGGCCAGTTGAGCAATGTCGACCCCCCTGGATTGGCAGTATTCGGCGGCTTTCCGACAGATCGCGCGAACTGATTCTGGAGCTTTGTGCCAGGGCGGGAGCGGTGCGTTCGTCAGCAGACGCGCGGAAAACGGCGCCGCGTTCATGATCCCCACACCCTTTTCTTTCAAATACGGCGCCAAATCCGCCAGCATCGTGTTTTGAAGCGTGTAGTGGTTGTATGACAGAACCACATCCAAATCCGTTTGGTCGAGGATAAAGCGAAAGATTTTCATCGGGTAACCGCTGACGCCCACGAATCGGACTTTGCCTTGCTCCTGGACCTTACGAATCGCCGGCAACGTCTCTTCGACAATTTGTGACATGTCGACGAACTCGATGTCATGACACAGGATGTAGTCCAGATAGTCGACCCCCAATCGATGCAGGCTGACATCAATGCTTTCGACGACTCGTTTGGCCGAAAAGTCGAAGTGAGCGACGTCGTAGCGGCCCAGTTTCGTTCCCAGCAGATAGCGGTCTCGCGGCACGCCCCGCAAGGCGACGCCCAACAAAACTTCCGACATTCCGCGGCCGTAATAGGGCGATGTGTCAATCAGATTCATGCCACAGTCCATCGCCACGTGGACGGCTCGCATAGCTTCGTTGATGTCTACTTGTCGAAACTCTTGCCCCAGCGACGACGCTCCGAAGCTGACGACCGAAACTTTCAACCCTGTTTTGCCCAGCTCACGGTATTCCATGATCTTGCTCCTTCCGCCACTGCGCGATTCTCCTCTCGCCGAACCGCCTTTTTCGTCCTCAGGCACTGGCTCGGGACGCACTGCCCCGAGATTCTGTATCTGTGGTCTCACTCGCCCCAAAGGCTCAAGCCTCCGGTTCGTCTGCCGCCGTCCGTTCGAAGTCCGAACGGTTTGTCTTGCACACTTCAGTGATTCCCTAGTCCTTCCGCACCCCCATCGTCAAAAGCAAGTTGGCCCACAACGCTTGATCGGCGGTTTGAATCGTCAAAACGTGGTCGCGTGAAGCGACCGCCTCGTAGAACTCCCACTTGCTGATCGGTTTCAATTCCAGGTCCAGCCCGGCCGCTTTCAGAATCCCGCGATACTCATCCCAACAGGCGGATCGCCTTCTAACGCGTACGGATCGTCAGGCGGGATGCCCATCGTATTGACCGCTTCGATGGGCATGGCGGTCACGAGCGCTTCGAGCACTTGGGCACAGGTGACAATTCCGGGTGACAGATTCAAGCAAACCAGTTCCGCGTTGGGCCCCAGCGTGGTGGACGCCGGATAGTTTCCGTCGGCAATCAGCACCTTGGCGTGATGTCCCGCTCGCCCCAACACCTCGTTGATTTTCGGATGAATCAAACGGTGCTTCAACATGGTTCCGAGCTCCTCCACGCAGATTTTTCTTGAAAAGCATGGCTCTGGCGGCGCCGGCCGGCTCACGCCGAGCGCCACCTGATGAGACAGGATTCACATGCCCTGACGCAACGCCTCCAAATGACGCGCGAAGTGGTGGGCCAGCAACTCGGTGTAGGTTTCGAGGTGCTGCTGGAGTAAGTCTTTGACCAGCGGACCCAGTTCGGGGTCGGTCAGCACCGAGCCGAACGTGCAGTGCAGAATCTGCCGCCCGGGGGCAACAAACCCGCGGCCCGCCGGCACCTCAGACCACAGCTCCAGGTAGAGCCGCTCCAAATCCACGACCCGGTCAACTTCCTTTGGCGGCGGCACGTCCTCGAGCGTCGCCGACACATGGTATGTCGCGCGATCCTCCTCATAATGATCGCGAGCGAATTGAACGATTCGCCGGAACAACGCCTCATCGTGACGGGCGACAACCCGCAGCGCCTCCAAATAGCTGGTGCCCGCCGTCTTCACGTGGAACCGCCCCTCGGTCGCCCGGGCCAAGGCCGGATACATCGACAGCTTGTCGGAGCCGGAATGGAGGCTGAGCTTGTACGGTCCCAACATGTCGGCCAGCGCGGCATGGTCTTGTAAGCACCGCTCCAGAGCCGCGAGGTCGCCCTTGTAGTCCACACCCTTTTCGAAGTCGCCAGGAAACCGCGGAGCCAGGCTGATGAGCTTGACGCCCCGGCGCAAACATTGATCAGCAATGATGTAATGCTCGGCCAGTGTGGTCGGCTGAGCCGTTTCGTCGATGCTCAACTCGATCTCGAAATCGCGGCCAGCCGCGCGACATTGGTCTTCCACATATTTCGCCATCCGAACGGCCCGGTTGATCGCCCGGCCATACTTGACCGCTGCCCGCAAACAGGCCTCTTCGGTCAGCTCGACCGTCGTGCCGGTCGGAAGCGAAATCGTCCGGCCGCGGTACGATTCGATCCACTCCACTTCTTCGGCGATCTGTTGAAATCGCTCGCGGAGCGTGTTTTCGTCGTAGCGATCCGCTTGGTCGTCGACGTCCTCGGAAGGGTCGATCGTGAAAAAGGTGAAGCCGACGGCGACGGTTGCATCGACGTCTCCTGGGGTCTTCAGATGGTCGGCGTCTGCACCAGACCGTCCGATCCATTCGGCCAATTCCATGCCGCGCACGGCGTCGTCCATGACCTGCTGCGGCGAGCGGCCCGTTCGGGTCATTTCGCGGATCGACTGCTGAGGAAAGATCGGTTCGATTTGGCCCCCGGCGATTCTCATCGCCTCAACGTGTCCGGGGGTCGCCGAACCGATTCGGTCGCCGAAGCCGAAACTTGGAGAAAGACCTAGCACGGAGCAAGGCAAATCGTTCATCAAGCGTCTCCTTTCGTGTGGAAACCGCGATCGTTTCTGCCAAATGCCCCCGTGCTCTCATGAGATTTCGCGCTTCTGGAAGATCGGCCCAACACGTCAGCAAGGCGGCCCAGCAAACGATGAACACGTCGCTGACGCGTCGGATTTTGGCGTGCCCTTTCGGCTTGTTTCGAGATGTCCCCGAATTACGAAACCTCATTCAGGCCCTCGCCCCTCCTGGCTCCATCGCTGACCTCAAACAGCCGCCGGAAGGCTTGGCGCGTCGTACGCGCAGCCGCTTCCGAATCCGGATACGGCAACGCTTCGGCCGATGCGTAGCCATCGTATCCGATCTCCCGGAGAGCGGAAACAATTGGGACGAAATCAAGATGGCCGCAGCCGACCGGCCGGCGATTCGAGTCGGCGAAGTGCAAATGGCCGATCCTCGATCCGCCCGCCCGCAGCGCCGCTCCCAGGTCGGCCTCCTCGATATTCATGTGGAACAGGTCTGCCAGCAGTCGCACGTTCTGGCTTGACAGCCGCTCCAGAAGCGACAGTCCGTCGGCGACTGTGTTGACCAGATTGCTCTCGTACCGGTTCAGCGGCTCGAAGATCAACGGTACTCCGTACCGCTCGGCATGCTCCGCCAATTCGTCCAACGCCTCACACAAGTAACTCAACGCCGTGTCCCGATCCACGCAATCGGTCCAGCGGCCTTGCATGGAGCCGACGATCACCGGAGCTCGAAAAGGTCCGCCGTACTCGATCAGCGAACACACAAACTGCCGAGCCCGCTCGCGTCGGTGGCGATCCCCGTCGGTCAGCGTCAATCGGTGCCGCACCCAGCCCGAGCCTGTGCCGAGAGCCGCCAGCTTCAGGCCGTGATCGTCCAGCAAACGCACCAACGTTTCCGGTTCGGGCAAATCTGAAGGCGTCGCGAACAACTCCACTGCGTCGAAGTTCAACTGGCCCGCCTTGCGGCATGCTTCGGACAGATCGTCCCAGAAAATGAACTGACCGCCGCGAGCCTCCGGCACCAAGCTGACCGTTACACACGAGCGAATCATGGTGTTGTCCTCGGTTTCATTGGCCGACTCCTCAGTCACCCATTTCGACCATCGCCTTCACGACGCCGGAATCGGGCCGCGTGTATGTCGGAAAACTCTCGATCAATTCGTCAAACGACGTGCGATGAGTGATCCAAGGCTGCGTGTCGATCTGGCCATCTTCGATCAGCCGGATGATCCGTTTGAAGTCGGCCGGCAACGCGTTGCGCGAACACAATAGCGTCAGCTCGCGTGCGTGCATTGGGCGATGCGCAAGCTGGAGCGGATCAGTTGTAATGCCCACGTAGACGAGCCGGCCGGAATGAGCGACATAATCGACCGCCGCGGACATCGAACGGGCATTGCCCGTCGCGTCGATCACGATCTTTGCCAGATCACCGTCGGTCAGTTCGCGCACTCGGTCTTGTTCGCTGCCGTCGCCGGTGACGGGCAACGTCTCGCGGACGCCCATCGTACGCCGGCAGAATTCCAGCCGTTCCCGGCTGAGATCCATTGCCAGAATGTCAGCACCTTTCAGTCGCAGAAACTCAATGGCCGACAGACCGATTGGCCCAACACCGATGACCAGAACCGTATCGCCTTGGGCTGGTGCCGCTCGCTCGACGCCGTGGCAGCCGATGGCGAGCGTCTCGACCAACGCCAGTTGTTCGAACGTGAGGCGATCCGACTTGTGGAGCTTGCGCGCCGGAAGCACTATTTGCTCGCACAGGCCGCCGTCGGTGTGTACGCCGAGCGTTTGGTTGTTCTCGCAACAGTTGGTGCATCCTTGCCGACAGGCAAAGCACGTCTGGCAATTCATGTAAGGCTCGACGGCGCAGCGGTCTCCCGGTTGAACGTGATGGACGCCTTCCCCCACCGCGAGCACTTCGACGCCCAGCTCGTGCCCCGGGATCCGAGGGTAGCTGAAAAACGGCATCCGGCCCAAATAGCCACTGACGTCGCTTCCGCAAATACCCACACGGTGGATGCGCACCAGAACCTCGCCGGGTCCAGGCTGCCCAGGCGCGTCGATCTCGATTCGCTCCCATTGTCCCGGTGCTACCAGCCGGATTGCTTTCATGTCTTTGATCCTTGTTGCCGCTGGCGTCGTACCTCCCTCGCGGCTCGAAACCGCCCAACCAAGCTAAGGATTCCAGCCCACCGACACAAGGCCCCGCAACCCGTCCTTGGCGGATGGCGGGCGTGAGCCCGCCGTTGGCGTAGCTTCGCGCCCTCGACCATCGGAGCAATCACCGGGTTCTGCGCCCCCGTGCCCACCGGCCGGCTGGCGCCAGCCGGTGCCACTCCCCAGCCACATCGCTCGTCCCGTCCGTTGGCCGGGCCCTTCACTCAAGCTCGATCACGATGCCTTGATACGCGTCGATCTGCGGCAAGGTGACATGCAGGATCCCTCCCTGGACGTGGTGTTCGCACTCGGCCGGCACAAACAGACGGACGGCTGCGACGCTCCTCCCCGGCGGCAGCCGGTATTGAATCCGCACGTTTCGCACCGGCGGAAGGTAGTACGCATTCTGCATCGGAGCTTCCAGCTTGCAACCGGTCCAGTTGATCAAGTGCAGAACGCGCACGTTATCGCAAGCGGTCATGTTGGCCATTAGCCCCGAGGGCGCCTCAATTTCGTACGGCAATCCGTCAGGACTGACCCAGCGGATGACGTCGCGAAGGAAGTCCGCAAATTGACGCAGATGGGTCTGCCGATACATGGCTCCGACCGCGCCGGCAAGGTACGCGACCTTGCCTTTCCCGTACCGGGCGACGACCAGAGCTGGAAAAAACGGTTTGGGATCTCCGTGGAGGACCACGTCCGCGATGACCTGTCCGCCGGGCCGCACGGCGACTGGTTCGTAAAGAGTTGCCGGCAGAAGGTCGCCGGTGAGCGGTCGATTGAGCACGGACTGGCCTGGTCGAGCTCGGAAATAGGCATCCCACGGGCTGCCAAAAACAGTCGTGGCCGCGATCTTCTCTTTTGCGGCTTGGTCCAGCTCGACGGGACGGACCGGCACGAGGTCTCCGAGGGCAAAATCTTTACGTCGTTGCCCGGTCTCGTCGTAAAGCGAGGTGGCGTAAGTCATCACCAAGCCGCCTCCCTGCGCCACAAACTGGCGAATCGTTTGCACCTGCCGCTCCGTCAGCACGCCGATGTCGGGAAGGTAAAGCGCCTTGTATCGGCTCAGCCGTTTCAGGTCACTCAAATCCTCCTTCAGGAAAGATGTGACCTGGATGTGCCGATCCAGGCAGGCGGCGAACGCTCCGGACGTGTTGAGCCGCGCGTTGTAGTTCCACAAGTGCCCGCGACGGGCATGGCCTGGTGGGTCTCGATCGTCCCAGACCACCGCGCAGAAGGGAATCGAACGAAACCCGGCCACGTATTGTTCGTTCCGCGCGAAAACGCCGAAGGCTTCCCGAACGGGCTCGCGAGCCGCAGCGTGATCCACAAAAAAGTACGTGTGATACAAAGTCGGCGACCCACCGAAAGCCATCGTCGCGAAAAGGTGCTGACGCCGTCCGAAGCGGTAAAACCCGATCCGCGGATAGCCGTGATAAGCATCACTGTAAGGCCAGACGGCCAGCCCGTGCGAGACCGCCAGACTGGTGCCCTCGACCCGCTCGAGCATCGTCCGCGACATCTCGTACAAGAACGCATCGCTTTCGTCCACGATTCGCGGATCGGTAAACCGTAGGTTCCGGATGAACCGTGCGTGGTTCAAGTTGAAGATGAGCGGAATGGTCTTGTGCGAGCGGATGATCCGTTTCGTTTCGCGGAAGATGGCCACCATCTGCTCGCGGTACCAGTCGTGGTAGCGCGCGATGATCTTCCGTTCGGCGGCGCTGTATTGATTTGCGTCCTTGCGGTAAGGCAGCTCTAAGCCGATCGCGTGCCGAAAGCCCCTTCGGCATCCGTCGCAGTAACAGACATAGGGGGGACGGAATCGATAGAACAGTTTCCAAGCGTCGAAGTAAACTCCATCGATGTCATATCGCGTGACCAGCTTTTCGATCAGGTCCAGAAAGGCGGCTCGATAGCCCGTGTTCCAACAGAACGCGGCCCGCCGAGCCCCCAAGTCCCACCGCACCGGAATCTGTCCATCCGGAGTGGCCCGATAGGCCCACTCGGGCTTGACGATCTCGGCCGCAACAGCACCTCCGCAACGCACGTACGCAACGACGCGAATCCCCCGCGGCTTGCAAGCCGCAATCGCTTCGGCCAGCAGATCGCGCTCGCCCAGGTCGGGAGCAGTCTCGAACTGAGTTTCGGGAATGAACCAATAGTTGCCCGATGTCGCCATGCGCAACGTGTTGGCGTGCATGTCGACCATCGTCGCGGCGAGCTTTTCGGCATCGAACTCGATCCTAGGAAACAGCGGATAGGTGTAGCCGTCGACGATGAAAACGCGAGCGTGTCGCAACCACTCGAAGTCGTCCTCGGCCGCTGCGGACACAGCGGGCGAGACCACGAGCGCCCGAAGCCCGGCAAGCACGGCCAATACGCCGATGCAAATTCGGCGGACGGAGGCTAAGCTTGGATCCGGCATGAATCTTTCCTTTGCTATCTCCCCCATTTCGTTACGGAACCAGCGGCGCAAGGACAACTGGGGCCACAATGGCATCGTGGCAAG
>JAADHY010000344.1 GCA_013151585.1 Planctomycetota bacterium | reverse complement strand
CGAAGTCGTCCGACACACGGTGCAGTCGCTCTGGGGCGAGTATTCGTCTCCGGAATTCGACGAGCTGCTGATTCGGCTGTCTCGCGACCGGCGGTTCCACCACGAGGTCATCTATTTTGCACTCAGTCCGATGCGTACGAAGAGCGTTGCGGTGTGCCGCCGACTGGTCGAGGAACTCGATGATCCGGACTGGAACAGCAGCGGCCGAGCGGCTTGGGGACTGACATTCGGCGTGCCGGAGGAAGCCAAAGGACTGGTCGAAAAAGGCTTGTTGAAGGCGTTGGCCGAAGAAACCCATCCGTATACGCGCCAACAGGAATTCCGAGCGCTGCGTCGGGTTGCCACCGAAAAGTCTCGGGAGTACTTGAAATCTGTGATTGAATCGGAAACGGAAGCCGCTCCCTTTCAGCGACTCGCCCTTCGGGTGTTGTCCGAATTGGACGCGCGGCGCTGAGGCAGCGTCTGAGGTTTAGGAAGGCGAAGCTCCGACCGAGCCGTTCGGTGTGACAGGTTCCGGCGGCTTGAGGCTCATCAGCACCTTCGCTCTCCCGACTTGCCCGTAAAAAAAGGTTGGGGACGCCGCTCACGGAGACGGAGAGCGGCATCCCCGCTTGAACTACAGCCTGCTCAGGAAAAAACGCGAGTTCCGGACGAGGAAGCGTGAGCGCACGGGATGTGCCGGTCGATGCACGAGGGCTCTGCAAAAATCCTTTGCCCTCGGTGTCTTGCAACGACGGTGCGCCGCCGGAGCCACCTCCGTCTTGGCCGCGAACGGTCAACGGTTCGAAGGGACGCGTCAGAACGCGACCCTTACGCGACTTGCGCGCACAGGATGGCCAGCGTTCATGGGTTGGAAGATATCGTAACGATCGGGCCACGGCAAAGACACGGCGAAAGCTGCCAGTTTCTTTCGAACGTCTGGCAGGTGTTTCCCGATCAGCCTACGGGGGCAGCCCCGGCCAGGACGCTCCGTCACTGGTGCTGGCAGCATCGGCCACGGTGTTGCGCGGCCATTTAACCGATGATCCATTACAGAAATCACGTCTCGGGCGAAATCACCGGTGCAGCGAATTGCTTGTCCGAAATCAGCCGCTACGACGGGAGTTAGTGATGAAAGTTCGCTCGTGTTTGACTGTTGCCCTATTGCTGACTGCAACGAACCTGCCTGCAGCGGACGAGGCACCGACAACGCCCCGTGCGAAGAACGGACTGGAGGGCATCTGGAGTGTTACCTCGATGCAGGATAACGGTCAGATGCTTCCGGCCAGCCGGGTCAGTCTGCTTCGGTTCGTTTTCTCGAAGGAGCGTTTAACCATCCGACGGCTCGACGAAGTGATCGCCGAAACCAGTTACCAGGCGGATCCTGCCCAAGAGCCCGCGGCGATCGACCTGATTTACGGGGATCAGCCGACCAGCGGGATTTTCCGGATTGACGGCGACCAGTTGACCATCTGCTTGGGCCGTTCGGTCAACGAGCGGCCCAAGCGGTTCGCTTCCGACGCGGATTCCGCTAGTCGGGTCCTGATCATTTTGCAACGAGGCGACTTGACGCCGGAAGGCCGGCCGCTGTTCGTCATTCGCGCGGACGGCACCGGGCTGGCTCGACTGGCAAGACTGCCGAAGGACATGATGACCGGCTCGCCCGACTGGTCGCCCGACGGGACTCACATTGCCTGTGATGCGTGGCGACTGATTCACAAGGAAACTTACGTGGCGGCCCACATTCTGGTTATACGAGCGGACGGGACGGACGTGCGTGACCTCGGACTCGGCGCCATGCCCAGTTGGTCGCCCGACAGTCGGCGCATCGTCTTCTGTCGGTACAGGCCCAATCGGGGCGTTTGGATCATGGATGCCGACGGCTCCCATCGCACTTTGATCGACTCCGCTGGCTGGGGTTGCGATTGGTCGCCTACCGGCAGCGAGATTGTCTATTCAGCCTACCGGCCGTTTCCGAACTTAATCGTCCGCGATGTCGACAGTGGCGAGCAGCGAGCACTGTTCGAAAAGAAGAAGTATCGGATGATTTACTACAACATGAGTTGGTCGGCGGATGCAAAGTTCATCGCTTTCAAGGGCGTGCGTTCGGACGGCACGGAGGAGATTGCCGTTGTCAGTGCGCTAGGGGAGCGTCACGGGTTCTGGGTCGTGCTGGGCAAGCCCCGAGGGGGACAACCTCAAGTGGGATGGGGAGCCCAGGTTGCGGGCCGAAAGAAACAAGCCGGCGACGAATCGGCCTCGAGTTTCCCTCGGATTCTGTCCCTGGCGCATATGGTGGCATGGGACGGGACGGCGAAAAGCATTCTGGTGTCGATGCGAACCAAGACGGACCAGGCGAGTCAACTTTACGTGGTCGACCCGAAGGGCGAGCAGCCGCCTCTCCGCGTGCCCGGCCAGCCGGCTGACCGAAAAAACTTCGGCATGGCCTGGTCGCCCGACGCCAAGAGGATCGTCTTCGCCAGCCAAATGATGAAGCCCAAACCGAAACCGGCAGGCAAGAGCGGCGGGCAGCGGCGCCGCTGACGGACTGGGTCGGTCGTAGTGCGCCGGATCCGTGGATGTTCCGCAAAGTCGCCGGTGAAGACACCGGCCCCGTTACCAACGGCGATCGGCATGCAAGACCGTGTTAAGCGGTCGAGTCGGCGCTCAAGAGCGGCAACAGAGCGTCTCTGCCCTTGCGGACGCAGAAGTCACCGAACGATTCCTCGTCGTGCCGTTCCGTCTGGTAGGATTCGAGCAGCGGGATCAGCGTGGGAACGATCTGCTCCAGCGGCACCATGTCCAGAAACTTGAAGCTCAGCCGCGTTCCCGCCACGTTTCCGCCCAAATAAATCGTGTATCGGCCGCGTGCTTTTCCCACGATTCCGATATCCGACGTGTAGGGCCGCGCACATCCGTTCGGACAACCGGTCATGTGCACGGCGATACGCAGATCGGCCAGCCCGAAACGCCGCAGCTCCGCATCCAGATGATCCATGAGCGACGGCATAACCCGTTCGGATTCCGTGATCGCCAGACCGCAGGTGGGCAGGGCGGGACAAGCCATCGCGTAACGGTGAGCCTGTGTTTGTTGCTCGGCTGGCTCAACGCCGTGGTCGGCCAGGATCCTTTCCACCGCCGACCGGTTGTCTGGATCGATATCACAGAGAATCAGGCTCTGGAGCGGCGTGAGCCGGACCGGGAAGTCGTATTGCGCCAGCAGCGTGCGGAGCGCCGTTTTCAGACGGATCCGGTCGGTGTCCTGAATGCGTCCGTTCTCGACATTGATGCCCACGAACAGCCGTCCGTCGCTTTGTTCATGCCAGCCCAGGTGATCTTGGGCGTTCCGGATGCTGTGCGGGCGGGCTTCGGCTAACGGTTGACCGAGATATTCTTCTACCTGGGTTTTGACCCAGCCCAGACCCCGATCGGCGATCAAGTATTTCAAACGAGCCCGCTTGCGGTCGGTGCGGTTACCGAAGTCGCGGAAGACTTTCACCACCGCTTCGCCCACTGCGAGAACCTGATCGGGCGATACGAAGCCAATGGTCTGAGCGATCGCCGGGAAGGTAGTCTTGACGGCTGGCGTCATGCCTTGGCCCCCACCGATCGCCACGTTGTAACCAACGATGCGTTCTTCCTCGACGATCCCAATAAACCCGAGATCGTTCGTGAGCACGTCAACGCAGTTGTCTTCAGGGAGAGCGAAGCCCGTTTTGAATTTCCGCGGCAAGTAACGATCGCCGTAGATTGGCTCTTCCACTGGACGGAACTCGGTGACGTTCCGTTTGTGACCTTCGGAGTCTTGCAGCCAGATTTCGTAATAGGCTCGCGTGCGCGGCTGAAGATGCTTGGCGAAGCGGTTCGCCATTTCTTGCATCTCGGCTCGTACGGGCGAGGCGTTGTCCGGCGCCGGGCAACACATGACGTTCCTTTCCACGTCCCCGCACCCGCCGAATGTCGTCAGTTGTACGTCATTGATTGCTCGGATCGTGCTCCGCAAGTTTTTCTTGACGATGCCATGGAGCTGCAGATCTTGGCGGGTCGTGATGCGAAGCGTTCCATTGCCGTAGCGGTCAGACAAATCCATTTCAGCCAAGAGCTGTCGAGCGGTCAGTCGACCGCCGGGAATCGCGGTTCGGATCATGAACATGTAAGCTCGATCTTGGGGGCCACCGCGGCGATCCCGATCGCGTTGTTGGTAGCTTCCGTGGAACTTCAGAATCTGCGCGGCGTCGCCGCTCAAATGGTCGCGATCGTTGGCCAGTTCCTCGGCCAGCGAGCCGCGTAACTGGTGGCTGTTTTCTTTCAAATACTCGAGTTTGGTCAGCTTGATCTCATCGGACATTTATGAATTGCTCCTGAACGACACAGGTGAACGAGCCTGAGAGGGGCATCTGCAATGGAAGGAAACCGGCTGAAAAAACCGATCCGGTTCACGCACCGGCGACTGGGCCGAAACGTCCGCGGAATGTCCGGACGAGGATGGGCTGAACGGCAACGAGGACAGCCCGGACCGCCCCGGCGGGACGGGTACGAATCGGGTGTTTTCCCTACCGTCGGTGGGCGCCCCGCGGTATGCTTCATCGGCCGAACCAAGGAGAACGGCCTGGAGCCGCGATCGGCAACGCTTCGGATGGAAAGAGGTGTCGGCGGACACATTTTCCGACATGATCCGGCTGGCCCCCGCCAGCAGAAGGTCGGGGCCCCGGGCGAACTCCACCAGAAAGTATATCGCTGCGCCTCGGTTTTCGACAAGCGAGGCCGAGCGGGACCGGTCGCAACCCAACTCGCCCGCAGCGCGGCACTGCGGTCAAACGTCTCGACGGTTCGACGGTCAAGAGCAACTGACACGCGCAATCATTTGGTGAAACGATTTGGATCGTAGAGCGATCCAGGACTTCGTTGATTGATTCTCCGCCCGCAGAAACTTGCGCGGCCCGCGCGGATCCGCACTGGACAAGGATTGTATGAAGCAACGAATTGTCCTCGCACTGGCAACGGGACTGGGCGTCGGATACCTTCCGGGCGCCCCTGGAACCGTTGGCTCGCTTTGGGGACTGGCCATCGCCGCGGGGCTGGATCGATCGGGACTGAGCACCGCTGGACAGACGTTGGTCGTCGGGCTTCTGGTGATCGTGGGCGTCCCCCTTTGTGCCCAGGCGGCCGAGCAGTTCGGTCGTCGTGATCCAAGCCAGGTCGTCTTCGATGAGCTGGCCGCGCTGCCGATCGTGTTTCTCTTGGTCCCATGGAGCGGCAGGGCGGCAGCACTGGGATTCGTCTGGTTCCGGGTCTTCGACATCCTGAAACCGTGGCCGACCCGTCGACTGGAGCAGCTCCCCGGCGGCTGGGGGATTATGGCCGACGACGTCATGGCTGCGTTTTACGCGGCCGCGACTACTTGGCTGACCGCCCATGCCCTGTGGATCCAGTAAGATTTTGGCAACTGCCTCGGATGCCCGGACAACGCCTCTCCTGCCCCACGACCATTCCAGCCATTGAGACCGTCGCATACGGCCCTCTGTCTCGGACGTACGGTGCTCTGTCTCGGAGCGTCGTTGCCAGGGGGAGCTTCGGGTTGGTAGAATTGGACGTTGTCGCGAGTTTGGCTCGTGGCGGGAAGGGGGAAGGAGTGCCCGCTTTTCGCCTTTTTAGGTTCAGATTTAGGTTCAGAAATGGAAGTGGGCGGTCTCTGCCGAGTCGGATTGTGTCGCTGGATTTCTCCAACGGTCAGTGGGTTTTCTCCGTAAAGACTTGAGGACACAGGTCAAAAGAAAGTGCTATCGATGGCATCAGTGCCTGAACACGAGCTGAAATCGGCTTTGCGCCGCTCGGGCAGTTCGGCATCGATCAGTGACGCTCGTTTGGTTGAGGAAGCTCGTCGGGGAGACAAAGAAGCCTTCGGCGATTTGGTAATTCGTTACGAGCGACGCTTGGTGCGAGTGATTTACCGGTTTGTGCAGGACCGGGAACTAGCCCGGGATTTGGCGCAGGAGACGTTCCTACGGACATATGAGCGGTTGAACGCGTTTGACACTTCGCGTCGTTTTGGTCCGTGGCTTTTTCGCATTGGCGTCAATTTGACGCTGGATTACATTCGCAAACGCAACCGACGTATTCGCTGGACCCGGTTCAGCGTCCGTCCCGACCAAAAGCCGTTGGATCCGCCAACGCCCGACCCCCGCAACACGCTGGACCTGCAACAGGAGGTCCGGGCCGTGGTGGAGCAACTGCCGGAGAAGTACCGGACGGTGCTGATCCTGCGCGATCTGGAGAATTTCTCGACGTCGGAAGTGGCGGCCATTCTGAACCGTAAAGAAGCGACCATTCGTTGGCGTTTGGCTGAGGCACGGGAACG
>JAADHY010000753.1:14372-17226 GCA_013151585.1 Planctomycetota bacterium | reverse complement strand
TTGCTCCGTTGTCCTGATCAGACGCTTGGCTCCCCGGGCCAGAGTTTTCCGGAGCGGACGGAGAGAGCGTCGGGGAGTGGGCGGGATGAGAGCCGTTCGGCACCAGAACAAACAAGACTTGCAAAGGCCGACGCGTTCGTGCGGAAACCGACAAGGGTTCGCTGGCCGGAGAGGTCGGAAACAGTTTTTTTCCAAGCGATTGGCGGGTTCGTCGCGCCCGGTCTTTCTCGTCCCCGATGCACTGTCCCAGGATGGGAACCAAATCAGCCGGCAGCGTCAACGCTAACTGGCGGGACACCAGTGGCGTCGACTTGTCTGGGGATTCAGGAGGAAGAGCTGGTTCGGACGCAGCGACCTCGGGCCGCTTTTTCCGACCCGTCTGCTCATCCGCGAGCTGGGATTCGGGCCGAGTCGCCACTTTTTCGGACGCTTGCTCCGGTGCAACCGCCTTTGCGAGACTGGCGTCCCCTTTTTTCTCGGCCTCCGCTGGCTCGGCACGGCTCTGACCACGAACGTCGGCGAGCCGGCTCAAACCGCGCGCTTTTCTTACGGGGGCAGACGGCTGTCGAGCCACCGGGGGGACTTTCCCATCGAGAGCCTTTGACCGTTTTTCGGAACGAGTGCCCTGAATTCGCCGGCGAGCCGCCTGGTCCAAAAGCGCCATCTGAATCGGAGATTCAACAGCCAGCTCGCGGAACAGGCCGTCGCGTTGCAGGGCCTTCAGAGCGGCTGAGAGGCGGTCGGTCGTCGATTCGACGTACACGGCGACCAACTGATCCGAGCCGGTCTCAGCCGTAACCTGTTCCGCCAACGCACGCGGCTCGGCGCCTTCGCGAACAATCTGATTCTGAGCGAGAAGCAATTGGAGCGACTCCAGCCCACGTCGCCGATCCACCACCGTCAATCGCACGACGGCCACTTGTCCCTCTTCCGCGGTGGCCAACGCCTCGATGACTTGCCCGACTTGGGCTTCGCTCAGGGTCCGTCGATCGAATCTCAAGTGCCAGCGATGCCGAGAGCTCCGACAAGCTTGAGGCTTGACCGGCGGACTCGCGAGGTCGGCTGGCTTCGGAGCGGGAGCGGACGCCACCGAAGTGGAGGCTGGATGGCCCATCCTCGAACCCGTAGCTCGCTTCGCTGCGGACGCACCGGGCATCGGGCTCGGCGAGTCGGCTTTTCCCGCCCGACGGGCCGCAAGCTGCGGAGGCTGGGCTGGGACCGCACCAGACAGTGCTTCCGATGGAATCGCTGCCCGTTTTGTTAAACCACTGCTGGTTGGCCCGATTCGGCCGGTTTCCTCGCCTTTCTCGAGAGCCGCCACCGCCGGGAATTGATCGGTGACAGCCACTCTTGCCTCGTCGGAAGTCTTCGGTGGGGTAGATGGTGAGCCTTTGGATCGAGTGGCCGGGGCGACCCCCGCCGACTCGGCCGCGCTGGCGAGCAACGCGTCGGCCTCCGCTGCGGGTTCCGTTGTTGGAGCACGGGAGGAGTCGGTGCGACTGGAGGTCTGATCGGCCGCAACCGGAGGAAGCTCGCGGAAAGCGACTTCGCGCGGCAAGTTGGCCCGACGAGGCCAAAACAGCAGCAAAACAAGGCAGGCCGCCGCCACAGTGGCCACCACCGCCGCGATTCGCCGCCCTGTCCAGCGCCCGGGACCGAACCGTTTCGTCCCTGGGACGACCGCTGTCTCCGGCGATAGGAGCATCTGGCGTTCGGCCGCCTGCAGAACCATCGACGCAAACTCTTCTGGCAACTCCTCTTGAGGCAATTCGCGGAGCAGCCGGCCCAATCGTCGGTAATCTTCCAACTCTTTCGTCGCGTCGGCCGACGAGCTCAGCAGCCGCTCCGCCAATTCTCGCTCCGCGGCGCCGACCTCGCCGTCATAATAGGCCGAAATCAAATCGGGAGGACCCGATTCAGGCCGTTTCGGTTCCCTCATCAGTTGCTCCGATTCGTCGTAACTTGCGACGTCGCCGGATCTTATTCAGAACACTGTCGGCCGATCCCTTTTCGACGAATCGCCGGAGAAGCCATCGGTCCGGCTTTGCGCGCAATGCGACTTCTGTCCGTTAGACGCTGCAGGGGTTGGAAAAGTTCCCTTTGCCGCCCGCTTGGCAGAAAAAACGCCGAGATCAAAGCCCCAGAGCCAGCAGTTTTTGCCCCCGCGGGCGTCAACGGAGCCCGTACTCTTTGATTTTGCGGTAGAGCGTGCGTTCCCCGATGCCGAGGAGCGAGGCGGCCTCTTCCCGCTTGCCATTCGTCAACTCCAAAGCCCGCTGGATGTAATATTTCTCGACTTCCGAAAGGGGGCGGCCGATCAGCGCGTCGGTGCCGGCCTGTGCGGGCAGGGCACCGCCATCCCCGCTCTCGCCCGCCACCGGAGCGATCTCATCGGGCAGATCATCCACGTCCAACACGCCATCCATGTCAAGGACGATCATCCGTTCGATCGTATTCTTGAGCTGCCGGATGTTGCCCGGCCAATCATAAGCCATCAAAGCCTGCCGGGCGCGTCGCGTGATCGTCGGCACATCCCGGCCTTGCTCTTCCGCCAGTTGTTTGCGGAAGTGGTCGATCAACAAAGGAATGTCGGCGCGCCGCTCCCGCAGCGGGGGCAAATAAATCGTCACGACTTTCAAGCGATAATACAGGTCCTCCCGAAACTTGCCCTTTTTCACCGCCTCTTCCAGATCGGAATTGGTGGCGGCGACTAGCCGCACGTTGACTTCGATCTCTTCGTTGGAGCCGAGTCGGCAAATCTTCCGGTCCTCCAGGACGCGCAGCAGCTTAATCTGCGTTTCGACAGGCATCTCACCGACTTCGTCCAGAAACAGCGTTCCACCATTGGCATACT
>JAADHY010000753.1:0-14353 GCA_013151585.1 Planctomycetota bacterium | reverse complement strand
GGCCAACCGCACCGGTGAAAGCTCCCGCCTCATGGCCAAACAGCTCGCTTTCGAGGATGCTTTCCGGCAAGGCCGAGATATTCAGTGGAACGAAAGGCTTGTTTTTCCGTTCGCTGTTTTGGTGGATCGCTCGGGCGACTAACTCCTTACCGGTTCCGCTTTCGCCTTGGATCAACACCGTGCTGTTCGTCGGTGCGACATGTTTAAGTTTCTCGATGACGGCTTGCATCGCCGGACTGGTGCCGATCACGCCTTCGAAGCCGAACCGTTCATTCAGTGAACGGCGTAATTCGGCGTTCTGCCGAAGGAGGCGGAGACGGGTCGATGCTTTCTCGACGGCGTTGCGAAGCTCATTGATGTCGAGCGGCTTGGTCAGATACATTGAGGCGCCGCTTTGGCCGGCCGCCAAAGCCGACTGAACCGACGCATGCCCGGTCAGGAGGATCACCTCGGCGTCAGGAAGTTCCTCTTTGGTTTTACGGAGGATCGCCAGCCCGTCGACGTCATCCATCTTCAGGTCGGTGACGACGACGTCAAAATTTTCGCTTTCAATCAGCGCAATGCCCCGTTCGCCCGAGTTGGCCGTCTTGCACTCGTAGCCCACCCGTTCCAGACTTTCGGCGACAGCCTGTGCGTGCGCCTCGTCGTCATCGACGATCAAGACGCGAATTGGAATCTGCGGCAATGTCGCCTCGTCGACTTTGCTGTTCATGATACCGGCAAGGAGATGGTGAAACGGGTTCCGCGTCCAGGCTCACTTTCGCACTCGATCGTTCCGTGGTGCGCCTCAACGATCTTCCGCACTGTCGGCAAGCCCAGGCCGCTGCCGCCCGGTTTGGTGGAGAAAAAGACTTGGAACATCTTCGATCGCGTCCGTTCGTCCATGCCGACGCCGTTGTCGATGAACTCGAGCACGACCCGTCCGTCGCGTTCGTAGGTTTGGAGTTCCAAGGTTCCACCGTTCGGCATCGCTTGCTGCGCGTTGCGGGCCAGGTTCATGAGCACTTGCCGCATGAGCGACTCGTCCAATTGGACCGGGGGTAAGTTCGGGCACAGATGCGGGCTGATCTCGATCCCGTGCTTCTCCGCTTCGCGCTGGTAAAAGGTAATGAAGTCCTGCACAATGCGGTTCAGGTCGGCCTCGACCAGCTCCAGTTGGCCGACACGGGCGAACTGGAGAAACGCATCGAGGATTTCCTGCAGGTGCCGGCACTCGCGCCGGACCACTTCGATCTTTCGCAGCATGCGGCGGTCACGGGGGGAATCGCCGTCCTGAAGCTCCTCGGCCAGCAGTTCCAGGTTCATGGAGATGGTGGAGAGGGGGTTCTTGATCTCGTGAGCCAGACCGCCAGCCAGTGTGGCGATCTCGGCGTACTGAGCCAAGAGCCGCTCCCGTTCGTTTTGGTCGAACTGCGTCTCCACCGCGAGATTCCCTTGGCTGGCACCGTGGTTTCGACGTTCCAGAGCGAGCCGAGGCGACCGGCCTCGCCAGACGGCTACCGCTTCCGCGCCCGGTCCGCCAAGACCGCTCGTCGGGACAGCTTCACCCGGTTCTGCTCGTCCACGGCGATCACTTTGACCTCGATCTCATCGCCCAGCTTGCAGATGTCCGAGACCGACTTGACGAAGCCGTCCGACAGCTCGCTGATGTGGCACAGGCCGTCCTTTCCGGGAGCGATTTCCACGAAGACGCCAAAGTCTTTGATGGCGCTGACCCGTCCCTTGTAGACGCGCCCGACCTTAATGTCCTCTGTGATCGCCTCGATCCGCGCCAACGCCAGCTCCGCTCCGTTGGAACCTTTCGTCGAGGCGATCGTCACGGTGCCGTCTTCCTGAATGTCGATCTGGGTGTTGGTTTCATCCTGGATCGACCGTACGGTTTTCCCACCCGGTCCGATCAGCAAGGCGATCTTGGCGGGATCGATCCGCATTTGGATGAGCCGCGGGGCGTGCTCGGAAATCTCCTTACGCGGCCTCGGAATGACTTTCAGCATCGACCGGAGCAACTGGCGGCGAGCCACCCGAGCCTGCTCCAACGTTTCGCGGATGATTTGCTCGTCAATCCCGTCGATCTTCAGGTCCAGTTGGATTCCCGTGATGCCGATGCCCGTCCCGGCGACCTTAAAGTCCATGTCGCCGAAATGATCCTCGTCGCCCATGATGTCCGTCAGCAGGACGTACCGGTCTTCTTCCTTGACCAGTCCGATCGAAATGCCGGCCACCGGCTGCTCCAGCGGGACCCCCGCATCCATCAGGGACAGCGTCGCACTGCAAACGGTGGCCATCGAGCTGCTGCCGTTTGACTCCAGGATATCGGAGATCGTCCGGATTGTGTACGGGAACTTTTCGGCCGGCGGGATCACCGACTCGAGCGACCGTTCCGCCAAAGCCCCGTGTCCGATCTCGCGACGGCCCGGACCACGGATCGGACGCACTTCCCCAACCGAGAACGGTGGGAAGTTGTAATCGAGCATGAACCGTTTCTCGAAGTCTTCGACGGGCGTGTCGACCCGCTGCGTGTCGCGGGTGGTGCCGAGCGTGACCGTAGCCAGCGACTGCGTCTCGCCGCGTGTGAAGATGGCCGACCCGTGCACACGCGGCAACACACCAACTTGGCAACTCACCGGCCGCAGGTCCTGCGGACTGCGGCCATCCAGTCGCTTGCCCTCCAGAATCAAGTCGCGCACCACGCGACGTTCCCAGTACGCAAAAGCTTCCTGGAACTGCGAAAGGGTGATCCCCTCGGCCGTCTCCTCCGCGCCTTCCGGGAACAGCTTCTCGTGAAGCTCCTCTTTCAGCGCGTCGGTCAGCTCTTTGCGAGCCCGCTTCAGGTGGCTTCGCGGAGCCGTTCGCACAATTCGCTTCGGAGCTTCTCGATCAGAGGGTTCTCAGGTTCCGGTGGAACCTCCAGCGGTTCAACGCCCGCCTTCTCAATAAACTCTAATTGCATCTCGCAAATCTGCTTGACCGCCTGCTGGCCAAACAGGATGGCCCGGACCATATCCTCTTCCGGCAACTGATGGGCGAAGCCCTCGATCATCAGCACCGATTTTTCGTTGCCCGCAATGACGAGGTCCAGGTCGCTGTGGTCCAGTTGCTTGAGAGTCGGGAAGAGGACCAGTTGCCCGTCGACGCGACCTACGCGTGCCGCCGCCAGCGGTCCCTGGAAAGGGATCGGGGCGATCATCAGAGCCGTGCTGGCTCCGATGATCGCCAGCACGTCCGGATCGTTCTCCCCGTCTACGGCCAGACAGTTGGCGATGATCTGCACCTCGTCCTTGTAGTGTTTGGGGAACAACGGCCGGATCGGACGGTCCGTCAATCGGCTGATGAGGATTTCGCGGGTGGTCGGTCGTCCTTCCCGCTTGATGAAGCCGCCGGGAAACTTGCCGGCCGCCGCAAACCGTTCCCGATAGTCGACGGTCAAAGGAAAAAAGTCGATTCCCGGACGAGGAGGGCCGCTTTGAGCGGCCACAAAAACCACACTGTCAGCATACCTGACCAGGACGGCACCACTGGCCTGCTTCGCCAGTTCTCCGGTTGTCAAACTCAGTTGCCGTCCCCCGATTTCGCGCTCAACCGTAACTTTCACTCTGGTTTCCTACTAAACGGTACACTCCATGGATCGCAACAGAGCCGTCAGCGAACAAAAGGGACAAAGACGGTCCCGCCTGACGGACTCGGTAACAGAATTCCCCCGGCGTCCGCCAAACCGGACTCGTCCGCCAGAGGGACGACGGCCCTTTCGCAGGTCCTCCGTCGCCTACTTGCGGATCGACAGGCGCTCGATCAGCGCCAAGTACCGCGACTCGTCTTTCCGCTTTAAGTAATTCAGCAGCCGCCGCCGACGGCTCACCAACATCAACAGCCCGCGTCGGCTCGCAAAATCTTTGGGGTGAATCTTCAGATGCTCAGTCAAGGCGTTAATTCGTTCGGTTAAAACGGCCACCTGAACGTCCGGCGAGCCGGTATCGGCTTCCGACCGGGCAAATTCCTTGATCAGCTCCGCTTTCCTTTCCTTCGTAATCGACATTTCTACGCCTTAAAGTCCTTTGCCGAAGTAACTTGCGCAACGAGCCGCCTCGGGAGCTTCATCCGCGATTTCCGCAGCCCCCGTCTTTCGATTCTGCCAACGGGCCTGGTCCATTCTGCTCGGACCCGGTCCAATCGGTCTACTGTATCAATCGCGGCGAAATATTCAATCCCGCAGCCACCGCGCAGGCGCCCCGTCGGACGATTGGCTCCGCAGCTCAACCGATTCTGAGGGACGTCGCCGGCCTTCCGTGACGCCAGACCGACGGTGCCGGAAAACGCGTGGCGTTTCCGCTACTATTCGCGCCAAACCAGTTATGCCGACTGCACTTCCCGGACGACCACCCGATTGGCAGACACTTCAATCACTTCGATCCGGGTGCCCGCTTCGACAAACGGACCTTCGCTGATCACGTCGACGAACCGGTCGCCAAACTGAGCTTTGCCGGCAGGTCGGAGCGGCGAGATCGCCACGCCGCGCTGGCCGAGCAAAGAACGCCGATCCTCCGCGTCGGGCCATCCCGAGACGACTGTCAACTCCGGGCGCAGCCGTGGAGCCTCGGGATCGGAATCCTCCACGGCGCCCGGAGGCGCCAAAATCATTCGATTCAGGATCGGAACCCGAGGTAGATACTTGCTCAACACCACCGCCATGGCGATCACGCAGATGACGGCGGCACTGAGCGTGCCCAGAGTCCATGTCATCTCTTCCAACTGGGCGGCGGTGTGGGGGATCACGAACGTCTGGCTCGCCAAAATCAATGCCGCCAGGACCGCCAGTCCGCCGGAGATGCCAAACACGCCGAAACCGGGAATCACGAAAATCTCCAGCAGGATCAACACCAGCCCCAACACAAACAGGACGACCTCCAGCCACCCCGCCGTCCCCCCTAGAAATCGGCTCCAGAAAAACAGCGAAAAGCACAGCGCCGCCATGATGCCGAAAAAGCCGGTCATCGAGTGCAACTCCAGGTAGACGCAGGCCGCGCCAACCACGAAGAGCAGAAACATCGCTGGTCGCGAGTTCAACACAAAGATCATCGTGTCGACCCACGTCCGGCCGACGGCGATCAGCCGAACCTTTTCTGGAATTCCCAGACGCTGCTTCAGCTCGGTCATGTCAGCGACCGGAGGCTGAGCCAGGCCCAACTCATGAGCGCGCCGGCCGTCCAGCGTCAGCAGGTTACCCGCGCGGGTCTCCGGGACCAGTGGCCCTTTGATCCATTCGCCGGCCGACGCGTGGATTTCCTCTTCCGATAAGTACCACGTCCGTCCGGTTTTCGCGTGTGTGACTTGATAGACGAGTAGGTCCTTGTCCGCCATCGCCTCCAGCAGGGCGGGCGGTCGGCCTTTGCGGTCGGCCAAGGCCCGCAGGGTCTGTCTCAAGTGGCTGAGGACCTTCTCCGGCGCGTGCTCGAACTGTCCGCCTTCCCGCATTTCGACCGGGCCCGCGTCGCCAATCTGAGCATCCGGATGCATGTAAATTTCGTCGCAGCCCAGAGCGATGATGGCCGCACCGCTTAAAGCCATCTTGGGAATGTACGCCACCGTTCGGATGCGTCGCTTTTCCAAATCGGCGATTTCAAAAGCCAAGTTTGTGCTCGACAGCAAAAAGCCACCGGGCGAGTCGATTTCGAAGACGATCAAGTCCACCCCGGCCGCGGCGGCCCGTCGGATCTCGCGCTGCACGAATCCCTCCAGGATCGGCTCGATCATCTCGTCGATGCGGATCAACCGCGCGTTCGGCGTTTCGGCCGTGCGAAAATCCTCCCTGAGGGCCTCCGGCGGGAATCCGTACAGATCGGCCAGCTCGCCACGGGACCGGGCCGTTTGAGCCACCAGGACGTCCAGCGCCCGGGCGCGACTGCCGGAGAGTAATCCGACCTCCCCCGCCTCCCAGATCGTTTCCACATCGATGTTGCCCTGGAACGTGTCTCGCAAGCGGTTCAGCTCGTCCAGCGTCACCACGCGGCTGTCGGTCGTCACGTGCCCGTTGCCCTTGCGTTCCAGCTTCACTTTCAGAACGGTTTGGCCGGGGTCCATCATGCCGAGAGCCAAAGCTCGCGATACTTTCGGATTCTGTCGCTTCTGCACGATGCCTAAGATGGCGTGCTGTTCTTCGGGAGGCAACGCGTCGCCACGGCCCATGTCCCCCAACTCGGCATCCGGATGCATCACCACTTCTTTGCAAGCCAGCACAAGCAGAACGTGATAGCCGTCCACCGGCTTGCGATCGGGTGGCAAAGGAATCCAGGCGACCGTACGGACGCGCGAAAACCGGGCTGACGCTAGTTCTTTCGCCAAGTCCAGCACTTGGCCGAACTTGCTAGTGCCGCGGCCGATTTCGAGAATCAGCATGGCGGTCCGATCTTGCTGGTCCGCTCGGTGCTGTAGTTCCAGAGCGGCGTTGGTCACACGCGCCGCCACCGCTTCGTTGATCGGGCTGACGACGGTGACGTACTTGACCAGAGCGGCGTCGGCCGACTCTTGATCGAGCTTTGCGGCCGCACCGTTTGGTTCATTATCGCGCTGAGCGGGCAGGCGAGTCACTCCTAGCCACAAAGCGGCCGCCGCCAAAAGCAAAATCAGCCGCAGGCCATGAATCTCACGCGATCCGCCGGATTGAAGTTCCATCAGCACTCGCCTTGACAGGATTCGCCCGCGACGAAGAAAGAAACGCTAAAGCTCGAACCGGAAAGGTGTTCGCGGGCCACTTGGTTCGTGTTCATTATACCGCCGCGTAAAAAACCGGGTCAAACGGCTGGGTGAGAGCGGAGAGCCGAGTGCCCAGGGCGAGATCGGGAACCACAAATTGAAAATTGCTGTTCGAAAATTGCAGACTGCAAATTGTCAGCTTTCAATCCGAAATCGCTCTCCGCGGTCCCCAACCACTGTAGTCGATCTCAAATGCAACGGGAGACCTTCGGTCGGTCCCCGCGGCTCGGTCAGGAAACCGGCCGTAACGCAATGAGCGCTATTCTCCGACAGATTCTTAACCCGTTTACCTCAGACTGAGCGGGTCTACGTCGATCACATATTCGACGTCCGACTCAGTCGGCAAGTCTTCGGCTGCATGCCAGACTTCTCCGAACGTCTCGGGATCTTCGGCCTTCAAGAGCAGATGGAACCGGAAGAATTTTTTCTGCCGGAAAACAGGGGCAGGAGCGGGGCCTAGCAGGTCGACGGAGACGCTCAGGCGACAGATGGCTTGCCGGAGCGACTGGCCGATCTGCCGCGCCGCAGCCTCCGCTTTCTCCTCTTTCAACGAGCGCACAATGATTCTTGCCAGGTGACGAAAGGGCGGTGCGTCGGCTTCTCGCCGGTTCTTGAGTTCCCAGTTGGCGAAGGTCTTGTAGTCGTGACGCACGGCTAGTTGGATCGCTGGTTCGGTGGGGCACGCGGACTGCACTAGAACGCGACCACCGCGCTCGCTGCGTCCGGTCCGTCCGGCCACTTGAGCAATCAATTGGAAAGTCCGTTCGGCGGCCCTCAGGTCGGGCTGATGCAACATCGTGTCGGCGTCCACGACCCCGACCAATGTCACGTTCGGAAAATGCAATCCTTTCGCGATCATCTGCGTCCCGAGCAGAATCTGAATTTCCCCCGACCGAAACGCCGCCAAAGCTTCATCATGGCTGCCGTGTCGGCGCATGGTATCGCTGTCCATGCGCTGGCAGGCGTATTCGGGGAATTTGGCTCGAACTTCTTCCTCCAATTTCTGTGTGCCGATGCCCAAGTACCGCAGCCCCGGCTGGCCGCACTCGGGACACGCCTGCGGGGGCCGTGCCCGGAGATCGCAGAGATGGCACAAAACGGCGTTGCGATCCTGATGCCACGTCAGCGTGATGTCGCAGTTCGGGCATTGGACACTCCGTCCGCAGGCCCGGCACCAGACGGCTGGCGAATAGCCCCGCACGTTCAAGAACAAGATCACCTGACCGCCTTCGCTTCGCCCAGCGCCTGCCGCATAGCTGCGTGCAGCGCCCGTCCGATGGCGGCTCCGCGCCGGCAATGCGGATCGTTGCGGATGTCGACCAGCGTGATCGGCGGCAGCGGACGCCGCTCAACTCGCCGCGGCAGCGAAAGCAGCACATCCTTGCCCTGCTGAGCTCGCCACCAGGATTCCAAGGTCGGGGTGGCGGACCCCAGAACCAGCGGCACACTGACCATCTCTGCCCGACGCCGAGCTACTTCGCGCGCGTGGTACCGCGGCACCGTCTCCTGCTTGAACGTCGTTTCGTGTTCCTCGTCGATCACGATCAGCCCCAGGTGGGGCACCGGGGCGAACACGGCGCTGCGAGCTCCGACCACTACCTGCACTCGGCCATGCGCGATCTGCTGCCAGTGCCAATGCCTCTCCACATCCGAAAGATGGCTATGCAACACCGCCACCGAATCAAAACGCCGACGGAATCGGCGAATCGTCTGCGGCGTCAGGCTGATTTCAGGAACCAAAACGATGGCCTGCCGTCCGTAGCTGACAATTTCCTGAATCGCTTGGATGTAAACCTCTGTCTTTCCGCTGCCCGTCACTCCGTGAAGCAAAAACGTTTGATGCCGCCCCGATCGTACGCACTGGAGGATGCGATCCAGAGCCCGCTGCTGGTCGGCATTCAAAACCAGATTCTCTTGCCGCTGGACCGGCTCGTCCGATTCCAACCGAAATCGCTCGGCCCGCTGGCGCTCGGCCACGACCAAGCCCTTGTGGCGCAGCCCTCGAATCGGTGCCTCCCCGCAGCCGACCGACGCACAGATCGCGCCGGCGTCCAGCGGCTCCGGCGACTGGCAAAGGCGTTCCAGCACTGCCCGTTGCTTGGGCGGTAGTTTCAGTTCGGGCAGCCGCTGAGCGACTCCGTCGGCCGGCCGGAAAACGGTCACCCATCGTGTGCCCGCACGCCGCTTCACCGCCGCGGGGATCACCGACTCCAGCACCTGCCCCCAGCCGCAGAGATACCGATCCGCCATCCAGCGGGTCAGTTCGAGCATCTTGCCGGAAAGCATCGGTTCGGCGTCCACCACCGCGCGGACCGGTTTAAGCGGCTTGCGGGTTCCGCGCGTGTTTTTCAGCCCGACGCAATACCCGACCGTGAGCCGATTCCCGCGTCCGAAAGGCACGCGCACCCGCTGCCCCGGCTGGATCACCGGACGCAGTTCATCCGGCACGTAGTAGTCGAAGACCGTGGTCAGCGGCCGGTTGAAAACAACTTCAGCAATCAAAACATCGCGGGCGGCCGCTTCGTCCCACGGCATCACCTCGGCTGCCGCCGACTCCTCGCCGAACAACGTCTTTTGTCCCGGCGACGCGGGCTGCCGCGCGGTCGGCTTTCGCGATGGCGACGATTTGGACATAACTTGGGCTCGCTCCTTCGTGCAAGTCTCCTTCACATGGTAGATTATACCATGCTCGACCGCGACCGGCCGTCCGGATGCGCCGAGCTGCTCCCACCCACGCTCCGATAGACCGCTACCGCAAGAAAGACCTGACGGAGGAGCCAGTCATGCGCATCGTCGGAACTCGACCAGCCCGTGGCGGGGGACCAAACAGACGGTTCCCTGGCGCGTCGGTGCCTTTTCTAATGAGGAGTGGGCTGTTTGCCGCCGCGGTGTTGGCGGGCGGCCTCAGTGTACTGGCGGCACCGCCATCGGATGAGGACCTCTGGAAAGGCGCCCCCGACCGAATCGACCGCTACCGCAAGGCCGACCTGCTCGTGACGGTAACGGACGCCCAAGGACGACCGCTGTCCAATGCCAAAGTAACCATCGAACAGACGCGGCATGCGTTTCTGTTCGGTTGCAACATTTTTCTTTGGGGCCGGTGTGAAACACCGGAAGCAGAGCGACAGTACCGGCATCGCTTCGCCGACCTGTTTAACTACGCCACCTTGCCGTTTTATTGGGCGTCGTATGAGCGAAAGAAGGGGCAGCCGCGTCACGAGCGGACCCGTCAGGTCGCCCAGTGGTGTCGCGAGCACGGCATCACGCCCAAAGGGCATCCGCTCGCGTGGAACTATGACGATCCCCCCTGGTTGCCCGGCGACGTGGAAACGATTCGCCGGTTGCAGATGGAGCGTATCGACGACTGCGTCGCCCGCTTCCGCGGCCTGATCGATATTTGGGACGTGGTGAATGAAGCGACGCACTTTGATCGCGACTCGTTCTGGAAGCGGGCCCCGAAAATGACGCGCATGTGGCAAGAGGTCGGCCGGGTCGAATTCACCCGCCAATGTTTCCAGCACGCGCGCCGAGCCAATCCGCAGGCCACGCTATTGATCAATGACTATCGCGTCGATGAAGCTTATGAAAAGCTGATCGACCAGTTGCGTGACGAAAAGGGACGCCCACTGTTCGACGTCATTGGTATTCAAAGCCACATGCACGGCGGCCCCTGGCCGAACGGGAAGATTTGGGACGTGTGCGAGCGGTTCTCTCGGTTCGGCGTGCCGTTGCACTTCACCGAAACGACGATCCTTTCAGGACGGCGTATCCGGCGAGGCAGTGGACAGCACAAGCGAGGTGAAGCCTGGCCGACGACGCCCGACGGGGAGCAGTGGCAGAAGCGAGAAGTCGAACGGTTCTATACGATGCTGTTTTCGCATCCGGCCGTCGAGGCGATTACCTGGTGGGACTTTTCCGACTGGGCCGCTTGGCAAGGAGCCCCGGCCGGGTTCTTGCGCAAAGACATGTCGCCCAAGCCGGCCTACCGGCGACTGCAAGAGCTGATCAAAAAAGAGTGGTGGACGGGGCCGACCACGCAGTTGACCGGCTCGGACGGCCGCGTCCGATTCCGTGCGTTTCTGGGCGATTACGAAGTGCAAGTTGTCACGCCGGATGGCCGCCGTCACCAACAAACCTTTCGGCTACCACAACGCGGCGAGCACAGTTTACGGATTTCCATCCGGTAAACGCTCTTGACCGAGTCGGTCGCGGTGCGTCACGAGCGGAGTCGTGCCTGCGACCAGCGGGGCCGTTCGTGGACGCCACGGCTCCAGGCAAAGCCCGCCGTCCTTTGCTCCGACGACCTTGACCGCGAGGGAGGACATACAACGGGGCTGGTGTGGTCGCCGGCGATGATTTGGAGGCGGCAAGCGAAGCGACGGCGCCTTTGCTCCAGCGAGGAAACAGGGGGCCCGAAGGGCGGACAGAAAGGACGGTCGGGATCGCGGCCGCGCGACGCCGCTTTTTTCGTTTCCTTTCGTCCGTCGTTGCGGGGAACGCCTTTTTCACCCCTCACAACTCCCCCAGTTCGCCCGGGGTTTTCCCACGGCGCAACGGGCTGGCACTCCACGAATCTTTCCAACGTGCCGAGTGTGTAGTAAAATAGCGATGGGCCGCGATTGTGCGGCGAATCTTTTTTCGTGTCCAATAGGTGAAAGGTTGCATGTCCCAGGCAACGATCTCGTTCGCCGACCCGGAACAGATTCGATTTCTGTTTGGTGCTCAAGATGAGTACCTTCGGCGTCTGCGCGACTCGATCGGCGTCGAAGTGGTGCTTCGGGGCGATGAGTTGCGGCTGCATGGCAGCCAGGCTCAGATCGAGCTGGGCCGGCAGGTCGTCGAGGAGTTGCGCACGATCATCGAAAAGAAGGGCTTTCTGCACGAGTCCGAGTTTCAGCGTGTGCTGGGCGACGCGACTGCGGCGGCTGCGGTGGAGCCGGCGGCCGACGAAGCGATCGACCTGTTCGAGAAGGCCAAGACGGTGCGCCCCGTCACCCGCGGACAAGGGCAATATGTCCGGGCCATCCGCGAGAATTCGTTGGTCTTCTGCATCGGTCCGGCCGGCTCGGGAAAGACCTTTCTGGCCGTGGCCATGGCGTTGAACGCTCTTCGGCAGGAACAGGTCCGAAAGATTGTGCTGGTGCGGCCGGCGGTCGAAGCGGGCGAAAAGCTGGGCTATTTGCCTGGGGACATCTTCGCGAAGGTGAACCCCTATCTGCGTCCCCTGTTGGATGCATTGAGCGACCTGTTGAACTATGAACAGGTCCGCCGCTACATGGACAACGACGTGATCGAGATCGTGCCTCTGGCTTTCATGCGGGGTCGGACTCTGAACAACACCTTCATGATTCTCGACGAAGGCCAGAACACGACGGTCACCCAGATGAAGATGTTTCTGACCCGCATGGGGGTGGACTCGAAAATCGTTGTGACGGGCGACGTGACGCAGGTCGACCTGGCGGCCCACGTCCAGTGCGGTCTGACGGACGCGATCAGTCGTCTCTCTTCCGTCCGGGACGTAGCTGTGGTTAGGTTGCAGAAGGCCGATATCGTACGACATCCGCTCGTAGGGGAGATTGTCGAGGCATACGAACGAAAGCTGCCCGAAAAGAAATCGCGAAACCGCCGCTGAAGCGGCCGCGAGCCCGCCGTCGCGTTTCCGGACCTCGCCGGACCGAACGGGCGGAACGAAGCGGCTGATTGCTTTCCGGACAGCGGACGACTTTGCCAGCAAGAAACGCTGAGTGACCGCTATGCCCCTATTTGGCTTCAAGCCTCAAAAAAAGACGCGCATCGCCCGCGCGGCCGATATCGGCGCCTCGATGACTTTTTCCGGCCGGCTGAAGGGGACGGTCCGCCGCCGCAGCGTGCTGTTTCGATTGTTGTTATGCCTTCTGTCGATCGTGGCCATGATCTGCGTCACGGAAGCCTGGCAAGTGCCGTTCCAATTCCGTCTGGGAGACCACGTCGAGCACGGCGTTCTGGCACGAGTGACGTTCAAGCAGATCAACCGGGTCGAGACGGATCGGGCTCGGTTCGAACACGGAGAATCCGCTCAGCCTGTCTATGACGTGTTCGAGCGAGGCACGTGTCTGGTCGAGCCGGGACAGGTGATCGACGAAGATCGCCTGAAGCTGTTGCACGCCGAACACGAGGCCGTGCAAGCCGGCTTGCCGTTGCGCGACCGCGTGTTGCGGGTCCTGGTCGTTTTCGTGATGCTGGTCATTCTGGCCTTCCTGATTGGCTACTATTTGGTCAAGACCGAATCAGTTCTGGTAAGAAGTCCGGGGCGGCTCAGCCTTTATTTCGTCGCGATCGTGGCCGCGGTCGCGTTGGGTCGGATTCTGTCATTTGACCCGTGGAGGGCGGAAGTCATCCCGCTGCTGGTGGCGGTGATGGTCTTTACCATCGCTTATGACCAAGCCTTCGCCACGCTCACAGCCTTTACCTTGAGCCTGATTTTGGCTCTTTCCACGGTGGGGAGCATTGGCCACTTCGTGTTGATGATGAGTGTCTGCGCGACAGCCGTGATCGGACTGCCGCGCGTCTCGTCCCGGTCGACGCTCATTAAAGTGGGGTTCGCGGCGGGGGTCGCCTACTTTGTGGTTTCGTGTGGAAACAGCATGCTCCAGTCCGCGTCGTTGGACCAATTGCTGGCCGACTGGTCGATGTGGAAGGGGGCTCTGCGCGGAGCGGGTTGGTGTCTGGCGGCCGGCTATCTAGTGGCCGGCAGTCTGCCGTTCATCGAGGCGGCTTACGGCGTCGTGACGGACATCAGCCTGTTGGAACTGAGCGACATCTCGCACCCGCTGCTGCAAGAGCTGATTCGGCGGGCGCCGGGAACGTACAACCACTCAGTCACAGTCGCGACGATCGGCGAGGCGGCGGCCGACGCGATCGGAGCGAACGGACTTCTGGTTCGGGTCGGGGCTTACTTCCACGACATCGGCAAGATGCTCAAACCGGAGTACTTCGTGGAGAACAATTTGGGTGGGGCGGAAAGCCGTCACACCAACTTGGCACCGGCTATGAGCACCTTGATCATCATCGGACACGTCAAGGACGGCGTCGACCTGGCGAAACAGTACAATTTGCCGCCGCGAATCATTGACTTTATCGAGCAGCATCAGGGCACGACCTTGGTGCAGTACTTCTTTCATGAAGCCACGAAGCAGGTCGGCCAGCAGCCCGATCACCGAACCGACGCGGAAGAATCGCGATTCCGCTATCCCGGTCCGAAACCTCAGTCGAAAGAAACGGCCGTCATGCTCTTGGCCGACGCCGTCGAAAGTGCCAGCCGGACTTTGAGCGACCCGACCCCCAAACGCATCGAGAGCCTGGTGCACAAGATCGTCATGAACCGCTTGCTGGATGGACAACTGGATGAAAGCGGCATGACTTTGACCGAGCTGAAAACGGTCGAAGAATCGCTCACCAAATCGCTCATCGGTATCTACCACGGCCGGATCAAGTATCCGGAACCCCTTGAGGAGAAAACGGCGTAGAGTCTGCCGGAACTCGACACCGCGGGCCCATCGCCGCAGACGCTTCGCGAGCGCCCCAAACATGGTTGACGAATCGCCCTATCAGATCGAGTTGACGAATC
>JAADHY010000604.1 GCA_013151585.1 Planctomycetota bacterium | reverse complement strand
AGGTCATAGGCTTTGCAAGGGGCCCCGAGGGCAAACAACTGTTTCACCACAGATAAAGCTCGCGACGGCATCGCACGATCCAGATCGGACGTGTCATTAATCTGCGAGTCGGGCGTTCCGATGTGAATACCGCGAATTGCGTGCGTTGGTTTCTTGTCTTCCTAAGCGGTTTTCCGTGAAACGCACGCCATGTCCGCACGGCTTTGACAGTTTGACTCGAAATTGCTCGGCACGGGCTGTTTGATATTCGCGGCTCGTGCTCTGAGGGTCGAGCCGTAGGCGGGAGCGGTCGTGAAGCGCCGGAGGAAGCTATGCCGATTCGCCCAAGGGCCGGCCACCCGAAGGGAAAAAGGGGGTAAGGTCAGAGCGAAGGTACCATTGCTTCTCATGGCATATCTCCTCTTTTCCTCCAACCATACGAGATTCGAATGGCAAATGTGCGCGAGCTTACCTTGCGGTCGTTGGAACACGGTAGCGGTGAGCGGCGAGTTCGGGCGCTTCCGGTTGGCTCGCGCGCAAAGGATGCGGCATGGCTGATGAAAACTCGGCCGAGTCCGGCGCGGACTGTTTGGCACGCTGTTTGCGTCCCGAAATTTTCGTAGCGGCAAGACTGCCAAATCGGCTTGGTCTCCTGCAGTGTTAGCGATGTGTACCTTGTGCATTGGCCTCGGCGAAGACGCCGCCGCGAGCGGCTTCGGAGTGCGGTGGCTTAACAGCGTTTTCCATTTCTCTTGCGATCGCCCCGGGCGAATCGTCGGAGTATGATCAAAAACTCAACAGCCAATCAACGCCGAACCGCCGCACTGCGAGCGATGCTTTACGGTCGGCGCAGTGCCGGTGACGCCTTTGGATTCGCTCAGGGCATGTCGCTCGTTGGTGAGCGACATGCGGAGAACGGGGCGTCGATTCTTCCTGCACGAAGGAGCTTTTGTCATGAGCATGCACGTCGTTTTGGAGGGATTCGAAGATCGATCGCTTCGCTCGAAGGTCGAGCTTTATTGGCATGAAAAGGCTCATCGCATCGAGCGGTTCTTGAAGGGATATCCGAGCGACGTTTATGAGCTGCGTCTGACCGTTCATGCCAGCCACAAGGGTGCGCAGAATTGGTGGTATGAGGCTCGCGGTGTTGTGCGACTGCCCACGGGGACCTTGGTCGCGCATCGGGAAGGCGAGGATCCCGTCGCGTTAATCGACCAGATTGTGGACAACTTGGTCCGGCAGACCAGACGACATCGCGAGCTGGTCCGGAAAGATTACTTGTACAAGCGAAAGAATCGGGCCAAACAGGATTTGGTTGCAGCCGAACCTCTGTTAAGCCAAGACAAGGCCCGAGGTCGACAGCACGATTTCTTCCGCCTGCTTCGGCCTCTGCTCAACTTTTTGTCTGACCATGCGCGCCGTGAGCTACGGATTCTCGAAATCGAAGGCGCTATCCATCCGGGAGAAGTCTCGGTCGGGGATTTGTTGGACGAGGTTTTGAATCGGGCTTGGCACCAGTACTCGCAGCGGCCGGAACGAGTGCCGTTGTATGTCTGGCTGACGCAGTTGCTGCATGAAGTCATTGACGACTGGATCAAACAAGAACCACGGCCTCACGTGTCCCTCGAGACCAGTGTGTTAGAAAGCGTGCAGGACTTACCGGTCCATGACATTCAGGTGGGCGAGGACGAATGGTGGGCGGCTTTGCTGGGATACAGCGAGACGCTGACGCTCGAAGACTTGGTTCCGGGTTGTGATTCGACGCCGCGCTGGGAGGAATTGGAACCGAGTGAGCAGCGAGAACAAATCCTACAATTGGTTCGGCGTTTGCCCCGTGGTCAGCGTCAAGCGTTGTTGCTCTCGGCGGTGGAAGATATGGATCTGGCTGAAATCGCCATGCTGCAAGATCGGCCGGAGGAAGAAATTCGCAAGGACATTGACCAAGCTCGCCGACAACTCCGCGAGTGGTTGGAACACGATCGACAGATCCAGCCACTTTCAGCGGGGAGTGATGTGGAAGCTCCTGAGCTGACAGGGGCCCAATGACAGGCAGATCGACTGGTCAGTGACTCGGAGGTTCTCGCCCGTGGCGGCGTCGGTGGCCCGACCTGGGTCGGGGAGCTGGATGCGAATGTCTTGTTTGGCGTGCAGTCCGGTATTCACGACGGCCAGGTACGTGCCGTGGCGGTCGGTGCGGATCGCCCGGACGACCACTTCCGGATCGGACGACGCATTCGGCAGCCGCTCGCTCGGCAATGCCGGCAACGCCAAAAACGCTTGATTGAATTGCCGCACGTACTGCGGAAATCCGCGTGCGAAGTTCGAACCCACCAGATAGCCGATCCAAGTTGGATCGCCGTAGGCCACGGCCCGCGCTTCAGCCAGCATGCAGTATGGTCCAGCCCTTTCGATGTCCGCGACAAAATAACCCAGCTTCGGCTGGTCGTTCTTGTCGAACATCATGTGTTCGTTCAATGCGTAATGGCGAATGATGGCCAAACCGGACGGCCCTCGGAACAGTTCCAGGGTTTTGGGTGAAGCCACCGTGTACAGGCGGTTGAAGGTGTGCGTCAGCAGGACGCCCTCGGTTTGCTTGTAGCGCCCCGGGTCGGCGGGCGGCGACGAATGATGCCATTCCCAGCGGCCCCAATTCAAACGCGGCGAAAGCAGCGTGTTCAAGTAGAAGTCGCGTCGGACCACGTCGGCGATTGAGATCGGCCGAACGTGTCGGGCCCTCAAGATATCGAGCCGTTTCAGCCAGCCGTCCTCATCGTCGGTAACGACGAATCGGTCCCAGGTGGGAAAAGGCAGTCCGGGCTCGGTCGGATCAGCGGTAAATAGGATCGTGGCTTTCGGGTTGACGGTCGCGTCACGCAAGTGATTTCGCATCGCGACCAGAAACTGGCGCCGCTTGCCGTACCACCAGTCGTAGTAGCGACCAAGGAGTTTCGGGTCTTCGATCAGGTCGCGCCGACTGATCGGTTGGCCGCCGTTGGCTTCGCGCGCGAAGCGGGCCCGCGTGGCTTCGCCGAAACCGAGAGGCATCTGGCCTCGCTGTCGGAGCCACGCGCCGGCAAAACGTGCCTTGTCCTTGTAACGCACGATGGTCAGGTCGAGCATCTTCTTGAAGTCGACGTAAGTGTCCGGGTCGGTAATATCAGCGTTCGCATTCTCGACCCAGCGGATGTGTGTGTATGCGTCGTCGCGCGTGAGCGGCTTGGCTCGTCGCTGGTTGCCCAGCCCGTGGCGGCCTTTGCTTCCGGCGTATTCGTAATAAGGCAAAACGCAGAAACCGTGCCGTCCCATCATCGCAACGATTTGACGCCACCAATCCTTGTGGAACCGGTTGAAGTAGACCCAATCGTTGCCGCCGCCGGCCGTCGAGTCCCAGCCCTGGCAGGCGCCGAATTCGAGCAGGTCTTTGCAGAAAGTGTTCATGGCCAGCAACCGCATGGTGCTGGCCTTGTAACGGTACCAGTCGAGCGGATCCGTGACACCACGCTCTTCTTCCTTTTCGCTCGCGATCACTCCATCGGCCATCTCTTCACGCCAGAACAAATGCCGATGAGGCAGATCGGCAGGCGGTAAACGCACGGGAGCGTACACAGTTTCGGGGTTAGGGACTTCGAACAGCCGAATGCGCGAAACGGCCGCTCCGTGCGACACGGGAAGGTTCTCGGCCGAGAACTGACAAATCGCGACGGTGAATCCGTCTTCGGGAGCCAATTCACGCCGTCCCTTGCCTCGGATGAAGTTCAAGTTCGGAAAACGATCATGCAGATGGAAGAACAGACGCCACGACTCGTAACGGCTGGAAAGAGGTATGCCGAGCGATTCGGGATTGTTGTTGACGTACTTGGGACGAAACGCATCGCCCACGGTGGCACCAGTGTGAAACCCGCGAATCGTTTCATTGCCGCCGTTCATGACGATTACGGTCCTCGGTGCGTCCTCGGGATACTCGACGACCAGCACGTAGGCGCGTCCCGGCTCAAGCAGCTTCCATTTTCCGATCCGATAGGCGAAGTACGCGGCTTCTCCTGGCGTTTTCTTGAGCACTCGGCATGGTCGCCCCAGAATCGTCGTGACATACGACGCTCCCGGGGGTGATTCAATGAAGCCGTGTTCGGCGAGGTCTCCGGCGCAGTCGATCTCGTCTACGAGCGGCAACTTGCCGAAAGGCGGGCCGATATCGATCCACGGACGACGTTTGGCTTCTTCGCGTGCTCGAGCCAAAGCGGTTTCCCGTTCCGCTCGGGCCTTTTCTTCGGCGGCTTTGCGAGCACGCATCGCGCGGTAGCCTTCGGGGGTGTACTCGTAAAGGACAATTTCGGCAAACCGGCATCCAGGCGTCTTGCGCGTCAGTCGCAGGTAGCGCGTCGTCACATCGAGCGACAATTGGGTCCACCGCATGTACGTAGCGGTTCGGTGGGTGAGAATCGCTCGCCATCGGCCGGGCTCGCCCGCTGATACGACCAGCTCGCCGATGCCGTGGGTATCGAAGAGCCAGAGACAAGACAGATGACGGTTCCGGCCGAGATCAAGATATGCGCTGTAAGGAAAATTCTTCCAAAACCGCGACTCGATGCGCCAGGCACTGGTTGGGTTGCCAGACGGCGGGTCGCCGATCGCGGCCTGCTCGTCGACCATAGCCTCAGGGCTACCGCGGTCCGATTCGTTGACCACCATCTTCGGCAGGAGTGGCACGCGCACTTCCAGGGCCGCTCGTTCGGAAGGCAGTCGGCGGTCACCGGCGTAGGTTACGATCGTCATCCAGCAGGCGACGATAGCAGCGACAGCCGATGGCCAGGTCATGCGAGCGCCAACGTCTGACCGGCACGAGCCGGCAGCAGGCTTGCGCATCATTTCGGAGCCCCACAACATTTCTTTTCCTTCTTTCCACTGCCGCAGGGACAGGGATCATTTCCTCCCACGGGACGACCTCAGTCCAGCAGGATACCATCTGATGATTTGGAAGAACGAGTGTCCGGGGAGCCACACTTGTCGAAGTCGCCTGTTAGAAAGCCGTCGGAGACCTCGTCTTCATCTTTGTCGTTGTTCTCCAGCAGTTCCATGTCGTTTTTTGTCGCCCAGCGCCGTGATCATTTCCAGCAACGCCCGCGAGTTAGGAAACCATTTTCCCCCGGAGCTCCATTCTTTCATACTTCGCAGCTCGTCCACGGTATCGATAATTCCCGTCGAACTAAGTTCCTCCCGTTCGGCGTGCCACCGCTCTTCGCCCTCGGCGATCGCGCGTTCCATTTTCCCCCGATCGACCGCAATCGAATCGACCAAATCGAGCTCAAAAGCCTTCCGGATGTCGTCACGAAGCTCCGTGGGACCGATATCCGTAAGGGTTGTGATCACGGACGTTGTCTATTCGCGGTCACGTTGTTCGATCTCGTTGCGCAAATGTTGTTGCAGGCGTGCGAGTCCTTCTTCCCGGGTAATGCGTCCTTCGCGAATCAGGTACAAAAGCGTATCAGTTGCCGCCAATCGAATGAACCAATCGATGGCAGGGTTTCGGATCACTGGGTTGAGCCCTGCCGGGTCGTCGACCATCGCCGCAAGAACTCGCGGAAGTGGGCCGACAATCGTGTCCCCGAAGAGACCCGACGAAAGGCCATCCGGCAACGAAAGCGTGTCCAAAGGGGCAGGCAAAGCCTCCTTCTCCCGAAACTCCGTCAACAGGAGCACTGCAAAAGCCGCGACGTTCCTCCCATAATCCTCGTCCCGCAAAGCCGCTTCTACGGCATCTTCCAGCGCGAGGACAAGCCGTGGAGCCATCCAATGTTGGTGAATTTGAGCTTCTCGCAACGCCTCTTCGTTGATCAGATCGATTGGCATACACAGTTCATCAAAGATCCCGTCCAGCTCCGTTTCGATTGCCGCTTCGATCTCCGAGTCCAGGGCGACCAGGGCCCGGCGACAACCGCGCGAACGTCTGCCTCGCCAGCTCTCGTCGCTCCGTCGGGCGAGCTGTGCGGTGTGGGATCGATCTGATCCAATTGGACGTCGATTTCATCAAAATGTCTTCTAGTCGGTCGATGACTTCTTCGCTGTAGATGAAGTCATCTTCTGTCATCTGGTCGAGTTGCCCCATCGCCTGTTCGAGCCGTTCTTTGGCCGGAATCGGCTCGTCGCGGATCAATTCCGATACGTTTCAAAAACAAGGTCCGATCATCGCGAAGCTTCCTTTCGCTATGAAAGGAACCGGTCCTCCACTGACACGCCACGCGCTATAGTCGAGCAAAACCGAGGTGTCTCCGAAAACACGCCGTCCGTAGCCTTTCCCGAAAGAAGCAATGGCTGGCGGTCATTGCGCGGTGCGGCTCGCCGGCGGTCTCCGTTGGCCCGACGCCGTGTAGCCGGTCACTCCGCCTTTCAGCATTCTGCCTTTCCGATCCC
>JAADHY010000047.1 GCA_013151585.1 Planctomycetota bacterium | reverse complement strand
CGGCAGGATTCAGCGGCAAGTCCAATGTGCCCTGAATCCGGTTCTGTTCGTCGAAGTCCGTACTTCCCGGACGGACCAGGACTATTGTCGGCATGGAACCATCACCTTCTTCAAGAAGACGATTCGGTGCGTGCGTATTGAGCCGAGTCGGCCGCCGAGTGCCGCAGCTCGGCCACTGCCTGCTGGTAATCGCTCGCGTCGAAAATCGCACTTCCTGCAACCAATATTCTCGCTCCTACAGCCGCCGCACGGGCGCCTGTGGACGGACCGATCCCCCCGTCGACCGCCAAAAGCGTCTCCCGAGCCTGTCCGCCAGTCGTCGCATCTTATCCAAAGTCGCGTCGATAAACTCTTGGCCGCCGAATCCCGGCTCGACGCTCATCACAAGCAGCACGTCGCACAGCCCCCGATATGGCTCGACCGCTTCGCAGGGCGTTCCCGGGTTCAGCGCCAGCCCGGTCATCACTCCGGCCCGACGCATCTCCTCCAACAGCGACGCTGGCTCCGGAACCGCCTCAATATGGATCGTAATCAGCTCGCAGCCGGCACCGTGGAAATCCCGCCAATACCGCTGCGGCTCGGAAATCATCAGGTGAGCTTCGAAAGGCAGGCGGGTCAACTCCCGTGCTCGTGCAATCACCGGAGCCCCGTACGTGAGATTCGGGACGAAATGGCCGTCCATAACGTCCCAATGCAGCAGATCGGCGCCGGCCGCCTCCAGCAAGGCGATCTCACGATGCAGGTTCCCAAAATCGCACTTCAGCATGGAAGGTGCGATGATGGGCCAACTGTTCTGTCGCTTCTCCCAAATCACCGATCGGCTCATGGATGTAATTTCAGCAGACGCAAGAAACCCAGCGAGAACCTGACGCGCGTTGGCTGCACGCCAGAGTCGGATAGGACAGGGCCTCGAGAAGACACGATCCCCGATCGTTCCAGCGTGGGGCCCCTTCGGAGGCATTGCTTTGCGGGCCGGCCGAACCACAAAATGCGGCCGACCGGCCGAAACTGCCGATCGGCTGTTCCTCTGCGGAGATCATGAGCAGCGTCTCCCGCTCCTTTCGTCTTCAGCAGCCGTAACAGGCTCGAGCAATCGAGTCTTGCGACAAGCCTCGACCGGAATGCGCCCTCTCCGTCCCTCAGAAACTCCGTTCCAACGAATCGAGACGCGTCTTTCTTTTCTTCTCTTGAAGCCAGATACACTGCCGATGGGCCGTCCCGAGAGCCGACAGCTCCCGTTGGAAAGACACAGCCCGGCTGGACCGAGCTTCCGCACGTCCAACCTTGATCTGCCCATTGTGACGTCTCAGCCGATCCTCGTCCAGACGAATGTAAGCCATCCGCCGCCTGACCGACAATCTCGTCCCGACCGGTCCAAAATGGCTTGACACCCCCCAACCCCGCTTATCCATGTCAGGCCTCCGTTCGGACCTGAACGTTCATTTGCAAGGCGTTCGTCCGACCCCGACCGAAACCTCCGCAGAACCGAAGTGAGTGGGGTGCGACAGCGATCCGACCGACCACGGCCCGGAAAACCACTTCGAAACTGTGACCCAAGCCTGCCCAGAGGGGAGTGTTTGACAGAGGTCGTTGTCCGGTGCGTCGGCCGCAAGACATAAACACCAAGTCGCGGGCATTCCCCATGTATTGCTCGTGTGGAAAAGCTCGCAACATCGGCAAATGCCTCACCAACTCAAAACACACTTGTCGGTTCGAAAGGGCGAGCAATGTTCGCGCCTTGTCTGGAAGAGCGACAAGTCGAAAAAAGTGGCGAGGTCGTACAGTCCAAATGCAGAGTTACGGCAGAGTGGGTGGAGAAGACCGGAATACCAAGGACAAAGAGTGCTTCTTGACGAGCGAAGGAACCATCGACGCAAGTTTTGGCATGCCGTCGCAAACTCTGAGCAGTCAATTAGTTGCGAGCGGTTGCAATGTGCTGAGGACCGATGACAGCGCAAAAGAAAAAGGGTGGGTAACCGGGCTCGAACCGGCGACCTCCAGATCCACAATCTGGCGCTCTAACCAACTGAGCTATACCCACCACGTATCCCAGTAACTCGCGGCCGCGCCACATGTTGCGTCGCCCAGACCAGCGATGTTTTCCGGTCGCGTTGACGCCACACAGCAAGAAGTCTGGGCATCGCAGAAGCTCGCTGATATGCTGCTCGGCAACGTGCGGCCAGCCGAGCCGCGACGCTAGTAAAGAATACTCAACAGATAGCTGTCTTTCAAGATGGCTGGCATCGATCTGGAGGATGTTAGCAGAATGAGTGCTGCAGGGCGTCGCAGCATTGTCGTGACGGGCGTTTCCCGAGGGCTGGGACGCGCTCTCGTCGAGGGGTTTATCGACCATGGGCACGTGGTTGCCGGCTGTGCTCGGTCGGCCGAAGCGATCGATGAACTGAGAAGCCGGTACGGTAGGCCGCATCAGTTCCTGAAGGTGGACGTGACGGACGAGTCGGCCGTCCGGCGCTGGGCCGAAGTCGTATGCGGAAAGCTGGGGCCGCCGGACCTGCTGATCAACAATGCCGCCGTCATCAATCGGAACGCGCCCCTGTGGGAAGTGTCGGCCGAGGAGTTCTCTCGAGTGGTCGATGTGAACCTGAAAGGCGTCGCGAACGTGATTCGTCATTTCGTTCCGGCCATGATCGAACGAGGTCGGGGCGTGATCGTGAACGTCAGCTCGGGATGGGGCCGATCGACGGCGCCCGAGGTGGCTCCGTATTGTGCGACCAAATGGGCGATCGAAGGGTTGACCCAAGCCCTGGCCCAGGAACTTCCGCCGGGCATGGCCGCTGTGCCGGTCAATCCCGGAATCATCGACACGGAAATGCTCCGGAGTTGTTTTGGACCTTCAGCCGCAAGCTATCCGACGCCGCAGCGGTGGGCTCGCAAGGCCGTTCCGTTCTTGCTTTCGCTTTCCAGCAGGGACAACGGCCACCCGCTGACCGTGCCCGGGTGAGAGACCGTCCGGACTACCGCTTTCGCTTCGCACGTGACTGCAAGCGTGGCCGCATTTTGCGCTTCCTCAACAGGAGGATGACCGGGGCGTTTGCTTCCGGCAACGGTTCCCGAGCCAGCTCGTCCGGCGTCAGCCAGCGGTAGCCGTGTGGAGTCGCTGGTGGTTGGGCCTGTTCGGCCGCTGGCGGGACGGCGAGTCGGCAAAGCCAGAAGTGCAAGTCGACTCGGCCGTGCGGATAATCGAATTGACAGCGGAGCAGCTCGCGAACCGCGATAACTCTCAGGCCCGTTTCCTCGTGACATTCGCGGACGGCGCAGGCGTCGGGCGGTTCGTTCGGCCGGCACTTGCCTCCGGGAAATTCCGTGCGTCCCGGCAGGACAGTGTCACTCGGCCGAGTCCCCACCAAGTAACGGCCGCGATGCTCGACCACGGCGATACCGATGGGAGTCACATGCTGGTCGGTCATCGGACTGATCCGGCTTGTTTTCGGACCTTCGGGCGGATGCCGCGAACTCGCCGATTGCTGGAATTGCTGGAGTGGTCAATCGCCGAAGGAGAAGTCGGGCGGCGGAGCGCCCATCGCGTGGTAACCGGCATCGACGTGAAGAACTTCCCCCGTGATGCCTCCCGCCAGCTCGCTGAGCAGAAACATTCCCGCCTTGCCGACTTCTTCGGGCGTGATGTTCCGCCGCATGGGAGCCATGCCTTGGTACAGTCGCATCATCAGATCGAATTCTCCGACCGCTGAGGCGCTGAGGGTCCGGACCGGTCCGGCACTGAGTGCGTTAACCCGGATGCCCCGGGGCCCCAACTCATTGGCCAAATAAGCGACCGAACGGTCGAGGGCCGCTTTGCAAATCCCCATGACGTTGTATCCAGGGATGACGCGTTCGCCGCCCAGGTAGGTCAACGTCAGGATGCTCCCGCCTGGTTTGAGCACGTCTTTGGCTCGGCGTGCGATTGCCAGGAGGCTGTACACACTGATCTCCATCGCCACCAAAAACCCGTCGCGGCTGACGTTGTAGGTGGGCTCTTTCAAGTCGTACGTCGGGGCGTAAGCGATCGAATGCAAAACGAAGTCGATTTCCCCGAACGTTTCGCGAGCCGCTGCGAAGACCTGGTCCAGGTCCCGATCGTTCCGCACCTCGCAGGGCAATACGAACTGAGCGAAAGGATCGACGAGCTTCCGTAGCCGCCGCTCCATACGTCGGTACTTGGGATCCTTGTCCGGCAAGTGGGTGAAGCCCATTTGCGCGCCCTCGGAATGCAGTTCGCGCGTGATGGCCCAAGCCAACGAGTGGTCATTGGCGATCCCGAAAACCACTCCGGTTTTGTTGTCAAACAACCCCATGCGTTTTGATCCTCTGGCTGGTTCTTGGCATGCGCGGGAAGGGGAGCCGTCATGCGGGGAAAGCCCGGGGAACGGCGAGACACCTTGAAGGGCTGGACGTGCATCGACCACCCGGCCTCACGCGGCAAAGAGGCCGGACCTGCAGGAGCAGACACCATATCGAGTCGTTTCCCCGACCGCAACCGCCAGGGACAAACGGCCGCTTGCCATCCGGCCGCGGTTGTCGCCCCAATGCGGAAGCCCGGCTTTTCGGAAAGCCGGGCTTCTCGCAGAAGTTTCGTCACGCGGTTCTGCTCAAGACGCCTGAGCTCCGACCAGCTTCTCCTGGTTATGTTTTTCGGAAGAATTTCGTCGTTTGTGGTCGTCGGAGTCTGTTTCGGCTTTCGGCTCTTCGTCTTCGTCCGGTCCCACTTCTTTAGGGAGCAGGGCCTCGACAAAACCTCTCAGTCGCTCGCTACGCGTCGACTGCTGCAATTTCTTCAGAGCTTTGGACTCGATTTGCCGGATGCGTTCGCGCGTCACTTTGAAAATGCGACCGGTCTCTTCCAGCGTATAGCTATATCCGTCGCCGAGACCGTAACGCAGTTTGATAATCTCTCGCTCCCGGTAGGTCAGGCTCTTCAAGACTTGATCGATCTGCTCTTTCAGCATCTCGTGGAGAGCCGAATCTGCAGGAGTGTCCTGTCGATTATCTTCGAGAAAGTCGCCGAAACTGCTGTCTTCGCTTTCGCCAACAGGGGTATCGAGGCTGACGGGATGCTTCCAGGTCATCATGATCCGTTCAGTGTCCTCGACACTCATGCCCACCATGGCGGCCAATTCTTCGATGCTGGGCTCGCGTCCGGTCTCCTGCCGAACCTGCTCGCTTTTGGCCTTCAAGGTCGAGATGCTTTGGAACATGTGAACCGGAATGCGAATCGTGCGGGCGTGGTCGGCGACGGCCCGAGTAATGGCCTGGCGAATCCACCAGGTGGCATAGGTCGAGAATTTGTAGCCTCGACGGAACTCGAACTTCTCCACACCGCGCATCAGTCCAGCGTTTCCCTCCTGGATCAAGTCGAGGAAGCTCAAGCCGCGGTTTCGGTACTTCTTGGCGATCGACACGACCAACCGCAGGTTCCCGCCGGAAAGTTTCTGTTTGGCCTCGGTCCAGGCGTCGAAACGGCGTTTGACTTCTTTCACCCGCTCGATAAATTCCTCGGGGCGTTCCAGCGTCATCTGGACCAGCTCGTTCAGTTCGCGTTCGGCCATGTCGCGCTCGGGCGTTCGGCCTCCTCGCTTCTTGGCCGCCTCGACCTGACGCAACAGGACCTCCATCCGCTCGGCCACTTGATACATCCGCTTCATGATTGGCTGGAGCCGATGGGTCCGCAGGCTGAGTTCCTCGCACAGAGTGGCCATCTTCCGGCGTCGGAGGACCATTCGTTGCTGCGCAGCTTTCCGCTCTTGCCGACTGGCCGTTTCCGACAGAACGATTTGGAAGTCCTCTTCGTTTTCTTTCATCAAGTGCCGCAGCGTTTTCAGGTTGTGCGGCATGCGTCCTTCGATTTGTTCCTTTCTGGCATTCTCGGTCTCGGACGTTCGAAGCGTCCGTTCGAACGGCAGCTCCTTGGCATACACCTTCTCGATGATCTCGACGGCCAAACGCAGAGCGAAGTCCGATTCCAGGGCCTTGCGCCGCATCCGCTTTCGGCAGAGCTCAATCTGTTTGGCGAGGAAGATTTCTTTGTCCCGGGTCAGCAGAGGGATGTTTCCCATCTGGCTCAGGTACATGCGGATCGGATCGCGAGAGGAAAGGACCGTTTCGGGCGGAACCAACAAGGGGTTGTCGGGGCGGGAATATTCGTCGGAGAGCTCGTCTGGGTTTTGGGCGGCCGTCTGTTCCGGCTCTTCCTCCTTTGCGTTGGGATCGTTGATGACGTCGAGGTTCAAGTCTTCCAAAGCCAGGACGATGTCGTCCATGAGCCGGGGATCGCCTCCTTCGTCCGGCAGATACTCATGGACCTGCTGGAAGGTCAGGTAACCTTGCGCCTGAGCCTGCTGGAACATCGATTTCATTTTTTCGTCGAATCGGTACACAGCCCAACTCCTTTCGTTGATTGGTCAGCGACGTTTCCTCCATCCGTGGCCAACGTCTGTCCGGGCCGACGCCGGCAATGCCCCCGAACCTCGCCGCTCCGAACCCGCGCAGGCCCAAGCGGCAGGAAAAACTTGCCGGCCAAGAAGACGTGCCCATTCCGAGATCATGACGTGCTCTCAAGGTCCGCCTGCAACTGACCTCGCAGCAGAAGTCTCGGGAAGAGCGTGCGGGAGCGAGTCGGCAACTGGGCTTCCGGCCCATCACTCTGCCCCCGGTGCCGAGCTCTGCTGAATCT
>JAADHY010000465.1:1381-10820 GCA_013151585.1 Planctomycetota bacterium | reverse complement strand
AACATTTTAGACACGGGCCACGACTCCTTAGAAACCCTCGTGATTACGCCCGACCAGCGGTGGCTGGCGGCCGTTGGCGGACAAGAGCTGATCGTGTGGGACCTCTCAAAGATGGGGATCGCTTTCGTCCGGCCGTTCGACGCACCGCCCCGGTGGGTAGCCGTTTCGCCGAATTCGCGTTACGTCGCTGCCGGGGGAATCTCCGGCCATTTTGCGGTTTTTCGTTTGCCGTCGGGGGATCGGATCTTCGAGAGAAAATTGACGGATACCGTCCAATCGATCGCCTTTTCACCGGTCGGAACATGGCTCGCCGTCGGCGATCGGGGCGGCGCAGTGCGGATATGGGACTATCAGGACGGTTTCCCTGACGACCTGTTACCGATCCGGGTCTGGCACGCCCACGAGGGGCGTGTTTACGGCGTTGCCTTCTCCAACGATGGGAGGCAAATCGCATCCGTCGGGTCCGACGAAAAAGCTCGGATTTGGAGAAACTGGGGGGAGAGCTTTTTGCGCAGCCTTCATTTGGACCAAACGGGACTGACGCCGTACGCGTCGCGGGTTCGAGATATCGCAGCAGTTCCCGGCACGCATCTCCTAGCCGCGATCCACTGGGGCGGTCCTCCACGGATCTGGGACCTGGAAACGGGCGATCAGCGGCTTGTGTTCGACACCGAAAAAGAGGGCTGGGTGAGACTGACGGTTTCACCGGACGGGCAGCGCATCGCCGCCACGACGCTCGATGGGCATCTTTGCGTGTGGGAGGTGCGCACCGGGCAGTGCGTCCGCCAGATAACGCCGATCGGCGATGAAGAACGTACCTCGGGAAATACTTATCTGGCCTTCTCTCTTGACAATCGCCACTTGATCCAAATGGTTCGCGGCAATGCGCCCCAGGAGCTTCAGGTGTTTGAGCAAGCGACCGGGCAGTTATTGTCTTTCGGCAAAGGCCTGCGCTGCACGGCGATGGCCGTCGCGCCTCGGTCGGAGTGGCTGGCACTCGGCACCACGCCCGATGACTCATTGGCCCTGTATTCGTTAGCAAGCTGGAAACTCGTGAGCATTTTGCCGAGCCATGATTCCACGATCAACGACATCGCGTTCAGTCCGGACGGGCGCTGGATCGCCAGCGCCAGTCAAGATCGCAAGATCTTGCTGCGACGCATGGACAAACTCCATCAACCTCACGTGTTGCATGGACACCGGGCCCCTGTCCGGACCATCGCCTTCACGCCCGACAGTCAGACACTCGTCTCTGGTGGCGAGGACGGGCAGGTCTTACTTTGGAACGTCGCCACCGCCCGGTTGTCCTTGAGGCTCGACCCGTTTGGCGAGGCCATCGATCGGATCGCTTTGACCAGCGACGGTGCCTACCTTGTCGTTCTCCAGACCGCCGACGCCGGGGCCCACAATCCGGTCATCATCGAAACCGGCTTGCCGTCTGCTACAAGTCCTTCGGGGGATAGTGCGGCGTTGTCGGCTTCTCGGCGTCGTGAGGATCGATGACTGGGCCGGTCGTTCCGGTCCGCCTCATGGGTGATGACGTTGATGCGAGAAGGCGATGGCTCCAAAAAACTCATATCCTGCGTGCTGAAGCCTCTGGCCGAATCGCCTGATCCGATCACGGACGGCCGCTTGCGGAGTCGATGTTCGAGCGGCTCCTGGCGAATTCTCGAGGACCGGCTCGCTTTGCCCACTAACCGCCGTCACGCGAATCACGCAGTCGTCGGGGAGCTTCGGCAGCGGTCGGCCGTTCCACAAGCGAGCCACCTCCTCCACATCGACGGTAGCCGACCGGCGACCGCACACGAAAAATAGTTCGGTCCCGGGGCGGCCTTCGATTTCCGCCGCGGCCTTCTTGTCTGCTGGATACCGCAAGACAGTACCGCCCGGCTTGCTATTCGTTCGAGCCAAAACAGTGAGCTTTCCCGATACATCCACACGGAACAGCGCCGCATGCACGTCCGGCAACACGCCGACCGCGACCCGCAGCCGCTCGCCCGTGGTGATCGGCAGGGCGTCTTCCACCTCGTTGAAGAAATCCCCGCTGCCGATCTGAACCAGGATCGTCACCGGTGAAACGATCGATGGCGCGGTTGCCCGGCGCTGATCCGTCGCAGGAGCCGACTTCTCCGGACTGCCCATCGGTTGTTCACGGAGACGTCCTAGCCAAGCGATGGCCACGCCGACAACCACGCTCAAAGCCAAGACCGCCCAAATCCCGCGGGCTACCCGACCGCACCGGAGAAAATGTTCCAGTTCCTCGGCGACGCGTTCGGCGTGGGGATACCGACCGCCCGATTCCGCCGCCAAACACCTCTGGCAAATGGCCCGCAGTCCTCGCGGAACGCCGCGCCGCTTCAAAGAGTCGTCGACGACTGATTCACGCCCGTGGGTGCGTTCGGTCGGCTGTGGTCCAGTTTCGATGCCTTCCGGCGCTGCCGACACCTCTGTTTCTATCGGCTCATGCGGGCGACTGCGAGTAAAACCAGCGCGGGGCGCGCTTCCTTCCGAGGGCAGATGCTGGCCCGTCAGCAGGAAATACAGCACTCTTCCCAAACCGAAAATGTCCTCTTGCTCGTCCGACGCCCCCGTTTCGCGGACCACCCCTTGCGTCTGAACGCCGGACGGGTTGTCACGCTTTCCAGCAGACGCTTCTGGTTGATGGCTGCGGAGCAAGCGATGCAGCAGTCCAAACCCCATCAGATAGGGTTGCCCTCGCAGATCGACACGAACACTCTCCGGCACAACCGCCCCGTGCACCGTCCCGGCCCGATGGATGGCCGCAACCGCTCTTGCGACCTTTGCCACGAGTGCTGCGATCTGGTGCGACGTCAGTCGATGTTCGGCAGCGTACGCGGGCAAGTCGCAGGCGCCGACATCCTCCACGACCAAGAATGGCTGCCCCGCTGCAATGACCCCGATGTCTAAGACTTGGGCCAAATGGGGGTGTTCGGCCTGAATCAGCTTTCGCCCTTCGGCCTCGAACCACCGGCGGGAATCTTCCGGGATCGACCGACGCCCCAGAATGACCCCCAAACCTCACGGCCAAGAAACGGATGAATCGACCGGTAAATGGTGACACAATCGTCGGAATGCACGCGCCGGGAGACCCGATAATCCCGGATGGCCGACAAATCGGTCGACGGGTCCTTTCCTCCCGCTTCTGCCCAACTGGCCAGGCACCAGTGAATCGCGAACTGTCGTCGAATCTGGTCAGCGAGGTGAGGGAACCGGTCAACGTATTCGTCGATCGTTGGTGACTCCGCGCGCTCTCCTCGCAGTAGAAACTCCGCATAGACGAGGTCCAAGAGCAGCTCGTCTGGACACTCGGCCCAGTACGCCTCGGGAAGATAGTCTTCGACCCGGACCGGTTCGCCCTGCGCCGACCGGGTCTTCATGTCCGTCCAGATGGCCGCCACATCGCCGATCGGCAGCCCTCGCTGTGAGGGCTCCGACGGTCGACTGGTTTTTTCATCCGAACGTTCTTCCTCCTCCGGACCGCTCCAATCCTCCGGGGCGTCGCCATCCACGTCACTCATGGTCTTTCGTCCGCAATCCAAGTCGTACGGAGGCCGACGCAATGGCTCGCATCAACCGCTTGCGGAGCGCTTCCCGCGTTCCCCCAACCTCCTTCGCAATCTCTGCCCACGTCTTTCCGGCCAACCAGCGTTCGAAAAGGCGCCGCTCGTGAGCATCCAGTTCTTCCGTAAGACACTGTCGCAAGTCTCGATTCTCAACAATCTGACCGGGGTCCCCCTCCGAACTCATCGCCTGATGGGCCGGAAGATCAAAGGCCTCGCGCATCCATTTGCCGCCGCGCCGGTCCGATCGGACCCGCCGTGTCCGATCGCGCAGCCGATTTCGAGCGATCGTGGTCAGGAGCGCTTTCAACTGTTCGGGCCCTTCCACGTCTAGAGCGCCCCGTTGCAGCCCCTGGAACAGCCGCAGGAAAACGGACTGCGACACATCTACGGAATCGATCAGCCGTTGCACCCGAACATCGGTTAAGCGAAACCGAACAAACCGCCGAATGTACGGCTCGTACAGGCGCACAACCTCCTCCGCCGCCGACTCGTCTCCCGCGGCGATGCGATCCATCAGCTCGCGAAACTCCTCCCGTTTGCGCGAGCTGCCTTCTGTGGATTCCGATCGCCCTTCTTCTGCCATGGCCCGTCCCTTCTAATAACGCAAAGAGGCCTTCGGTCCGGACACGTTTTTCGTGAAAAACGCTTATCCAGCCAAAATCTTTCCATCAGGCGTCATCGCTTTCAGTTTACCACTCACGGCAGCCAAAAGACCACGGCAACTTACACTTGCGCCTCTCCACACGCATCCAATCGCCCTCCGAAATTGGAACGCCACTGCCGTACGTCAACGACACGAAAAAAACGCTCCCTTCGCTGATCTCTTGTCTCGGCCTGCTCGCTCGACTTTTCCTCAAAAAATGCGGGATCAACGAACCAGCGTGGTCCGAGGAGCTTGACGGAGCGCGCCAGACACGTCGTCTGGTGGGTGTGGTCGTGTTTCAGAATGCGATTTGTCAAAAAATTCGAGAAACATTGTCCGCCCGCCCTATCAGATTGCGTTCTGTCTAATGGGAGTAAGGGCACACCGGCTCGGAGGACCGAACTGGAATTGTGAAACTTGAGGATTCCGAAAAGCAAGCGCGAGCCTACCTGTGTGCGAGAGGCGTGTTTCGGCCCGCCAATTCCCTGCTATCAGATTGAGCGTTGGCAGTCAGAAAGCCACACATTGGATCATCAATTGACCGGCTGAGGCCGGGACTCCCCCCGGAGGATTGGGGAGCCCCACTCGCCGGCGGAAGGAGAAAGAAGTAGGCCAGTGAGGGGACCGCCGCCACGCTTTGCTCCTCACTGGCCTACATTGATCTCAATACTTTTTGCACGCCATCAGAGTTGCATCGACGGCCGGAGCCAAGAGGAAGATCGGAATCCGCTCATCCCATTCCCGACTTTCTGATTGACCAGGCGAGGGCGCTCATCGAGTGTCTCAAACATGACTGTCATACCGTGGGAAGGATTCGCCTTCGAGGCTTCCAAAAGGGGCGCAGTATGACGGCTGTCTCGCTGAAAGAGTTCATTCGTAACTTGGTTCAAAGCGGATTGTTGACCCGCGCCGAAGTTCAAACGCTCCAAAAAGAGCTAGAGCAAGGCGAACCGATTCGTGATGCCGAGACGTTCGCCCGGCGACTCGTGCGCGCGGGGAAGCTGACCAAGTATCAAGCCTCGTTGGTCTACCAAGGCAAGATCAAGGGATTGGTGCTGGGGGACTACGTGATTTTGGAACGGATCGGGGCCGGGGGAATGGGGCAAGTCTTCAAAGCCCGGCATCGTGCCATGGAGCGTATCGTTGCCCTAAAAGTGCTGCCCGCCTCGGCTACGAAGTCGCCCGATGCCGTAGCGCGATTTCGTCGGGAAGTGCGTGCTGCGGCCCGACTGATCCATCCAAACATTGTGATTGCCTACGACGCGGGCCAGCACGAAGGCGTGCATTACTTGGTCATGGAGTACGTGGAAGGATGCGACCTCAGCCAGTTGGTTCATCAGCGAGGCCCATTGTCACTGGTGGAGGCCGTAGAGTGCGTGCTGCAAGCGGCTCGGGGACTTGCGTACGCGCACGAGCAAGGAGTGGTCCATCGTGATATCAAGCCGAGCAACCTGCTACTATCGCGCGACGGAACGGTGAAAATCCTGGACATGGGATTGGCCAGACTGTTCGAAGGTGATGAGGGGGACAGTATCGAACGGCTCACTAGCAGCGGCCAAGTGATGGGGACTTGCGACTATATGGCGCCGGAACAAGCGGCGGACACACGCAGCGCCGATCACCGTTCGGACATTTACTCTTTAGGCTGCACGCTGTATCGGCTGTTGACAGGACAGAAACCGTACGAAGGAGATTCCCTGGTCCAGGTCTTGTTGGCTCATCGGGAACTCCCGGTTCCTTCGTTGTGCGAGGCAAGACCGGACGTGCCGGCCGAGTTGGATGCTGTGTTCCAGAAAATGGTGGCCAAGCGGCCGGAAGACCGCTACCAATCGATGGACGAAGTGATCGGTGCTTTGGAATCGGCAGTCAGCGTGCCTCAGCGCCAGCCGCTGGCGATCGCCAGTTCCAATTCTTCACGGGACGGCGCTTTGCTGTCGTTTCTGGAGCGGCTGGCTGAAGAAGAGCCGATCATTGTGCCGGGGGTGAAACGAGCCGAGCGAGAGACGTGTCAACGCGAGCGATCCCACTCGACGTTGAGACGGTTCTGGCGGAGGCTGTCTTCTTCGACTTCACAGCCGTCGCGGCTGGCCGTGAAGGTCACTGTCGGCGCCGTGCTGGCCGTGATGCTCGGCAGCTTCGCCCTCGTTCTATGGCTGAATGACTTCATAGTGACTCCGCACGGTTCGACACACAGAAACAAATCTTCGCCCCAGAAAGTCATGTCGTCTCGGTCTGGCGAGAAGGGCCAAGGGGCACGCTCAACCAAAGTTGTCATAGCAGAAAAGCGCACTTGGCCCCCAAAAAGTCGACCACGATCCCCGGTCAGCTCCCCAAGAACTTCGTCTGCTGCAAGGTTCGCCCGCAGCGGACCCGCCACCGGTTCAAAACGCCAGACTCGCCGGCGACGCGAGTCTCAGCGACCGCATGCGCCGGGGTTTCCAATTCGCGTCGGTCCGATCGAGATTTTGGGCCCACCCCAGAATCTCGGCCCGCGCGTGAATAGTGCGTCAAACGAGGATGCCCCGGAACTTTCGTCGGACATGTTGACGCTCCTTTTCCACTCCAATCGTGGCGGTCCGGCCCGCATTTGGATATCGACCCGCCCTTCGATTCAGGAGCCGTGGGGCCCTCCCAAACCCCTCAAGCTCGGTTCCGGGATCGCAACGGATTGCTGCTGTCCCTCTCTCACAGCCGACTCGCGAACGTTGGTTTTTGCATCGAAGCGTCCCGGGGGTCTGGGTGGCGGTGACATCTGGTTTTGCACACGCGAATCGGCCGACGCGCCCTGGGGGGCACCGTTCAATCCTGGGCCGCCCGTGAACAGTCCAGCGACTGAGTATAGCCCCGCCGTGTCCGGGGACGGGCTGACGTTGGTGTTTCAGTCTCGACGCCCAGGCGGCCTCGGGCACACCGATCTGTGGGTCTGTCGCCGAGAATCTCGGAACGGGAGTTGGAAAAAAGCGACCCGCATGCCCCCGCCTGTGAACGGCCCCGACTGGGATGCGTATCCCTGGATGTCGCCTGACCAGCTCATTCTGGTCTTCAACCACGGGTGGCTGTGTGTGGCGAGTCGTCCGAGCCGGGAAAGTCTTTGGAGCGCACCGCAAGGCCTCGAACCGATCGTACACGACGATTCCCAAACGCACGAAGGGATGATATCCCCCGACGGCCGGTGGCTTCTGTTTGCCTCTGACCGTCCAGGCGGGTACGGCGGGTTCGACTTGTATCAAGTCCCGATCCGATTGCATGAGCCCGGCGGTGCGGCTGCCGATTAAACTGTTGAGGTTTCGAGATTGACAGCAAACCGTCAATGCTCGAAACGTCGTGGATCGGCAAAGCAACTTACCTGTCGACCGCCTAAAGAACTTCTTTTTCGGGCGAAGTCCTGGAGCGAGCGCAGGCCGTTGTCAGGGAAAAATTCGATCTGCTGACGCTTTTCGGGAGCTGGATCCGGGCTGCCCTTGCGGCCAAAACGACGCACAGACTGAGGGGCCTCGGCACTGTGCGCGGGGCCCGAGACCCTGCACAGACTTGACCGCAGGTCTCCGAACTTCACGAACAGTTCAATTCTCGAGAAGCTCTAAACGGACCCCCGGGTCGACGGGCTGGGTTTGCGCGATATGTCATCGCAACGAACCAGGTAGGGGTTGAGTAGACCGAGACTAGGCAACACGGCTGGTCCCCAACGGGCTCGGTTCTGAAAAGGCTCCAAGCCCGAGCGTTTGTTTGGCCGCGGCTGACTGCTTGAGGGCAGCGCCGGACCGCCAGAGGCAGTCAGTGCCCCCGCTAACGAATCGGGGCCCAACGGTCGGGCTCTTACCGATTCGGAACGTCCCCAAGAAGTTGGAGCCCGTTTCAAAAAGACCAGTGCTGCGTCGCAGGAAAGAATTGGGGTTGAAGTTGATCGTAGCGCCGCCGTCTCGGCTGCTGCTCGCTGGCGAAACGCCCGCGCCACAAAAAGCATGATCCCGATTCTTTGCCTTGACAGAGCACAAGCCGAAGCCGCCGAATGCCGACCGAATACAAAAGCCAGAATTCTCGGCAACTTCCATGCTGGCGGAGCGGTGTCAGCAGCCGTTTTCCTGCATTTGAATGCAGGTTCTAGCCGCCCACTTCGCCCGGAAGAACCAGCAAGCCGGTCTCCAAGGTGCTAGAATGTCAATTTGGAGACAATTGCGTCAATCTGTCGTAGACGGGAATTCCTCTTCTTTCCCAAACGAATTCCGTTTCTTTGCCATGCGACTTGTGAGTGATCCGGTAGGGCGCGCAGCAGCATGATGGTTGGCCTTCTGATTCTGGCACACGGCGGCGGCTCGCTATCCGGATCCGCACGCTCCGGCCCGGTGACTGCGGCTGAATCCGGAACGACGGGGACCAGTGCGTTTCGGATCGCAGCGTATGTCCTTGTCTTCACCTGGCTTGGCACGGGCGGACCAACGGCGACGCAGACAGTTCTGGCGGCCGAAGAGGGCGCGCCGATGGTTCGAGCCGAATTTCACGACGAGGCGGGGGGCCAGCGCGATGTGCTCGGAAAGGTGCTGGTACGGGCGGCGGACGGCGGCATCCTGCTGGTCGGTCGCGACGGTCGGCTGTGGACGATCCCGCCAAAGCAGCTCGTTAAAGAAGCAGCGACGGGTCAGCTCTTTCGGCCGCTCTTGCCCGAAGAACTCGGACGTCAAATCCAGCGGTCGTTGCAAGCGCGGTTCCCCGCCACTCCGGTCCAGGTTCGTTTGACGCGTCATTATGTCGTTTGTTCCCTCGCCGGCACGAACTACACACGGTGGTGTGCCGCTTTATTCGAACGCCTCTACGACGCATTTCGCACGCATTGGCGATCGCGCGCTTTACGGGTGAGAGAGCCGGAGTTTCCGCTGCCGGCCATCATCTTAACCGACCGCCGACAGTTCGTGCGCTTTGCGGAGAGTGAGTTGGGGGCGGAAGCCGACGCGGTTCAAGGGTACTACTCGATCCCGAGCAATCGGATGGTGCTTTATGATCTGACGGCCGAGGAGAACCCGAAGAGCGTACGCACGACAGCCGACATCGCTCGCCGGATGGCCCGCGTGCCGGGCAACGTGGCGACGATCATCCACGAGGCCTCTCATCAGATCGCATTCAACTGCGGGTTGCACACCCGATTTGCCGACAATCCGCTGTGGCTTACCGAGGGGATGGCGATGTACTTCGAGACCCCCGATCTCCGCAGCCGTAG
>JAADHY010000465.1:0-1374 GCA_013151585.1 Planctomycetota bacterium | reverse complement strand
GTCGGGCAGCCGAATCCATTCCGGCTGCCACGGTTCCTGGACTTCCAGGCTCGCCGGCGGAAACCGGATTCGCTGCGCACGCTCGTTGCGACTGACGGACGTTTTCGGAAATCCGACACCGCCGCCGACGCTTACGCCGAAGCATGGGCCTTCACGTTTTTTCTCATCAAGCAGCGACGCAAACAGTACGTTGCCTACTTGTCCCGCATCGCGGCCAAACCGCGACTTATCGCCAACTCGGCGGAGGAACGGCTTCAGGAATTCGAGGCGTGCTTCGGCCCGGATTGGCGGGAACTGGACCGCGCCTTTGTGACTTTCGTGCGAAAGCTGCGCCGCTGACGCATTCCGACTACTTCCAACTCCCAGATATGAGCGGGACAGGCGCGAGTGCGTTCTTTTGCCGGATTGCTCAAGGGAAACCGTAAGCCGGAGCCAGCGGCCTTTCAGTCAGATCCCTTCAGAGATGTCCCGGAGGGGAAAGGCGTGTCGCGTTCCCGCAACGGGCGATGGCGTGTGAGGCGAAGCTCCCGGCGAAGCGGATTGACCGACGGAGAAGGGAGCCGAGGCATGCCCCCCAATCCTGCGGGCCGTCGACGCGGGCAGAAGCCTGAGAACGAAGGACCATCGCAAACCGAGTCGCACGTCCCCAACAAAAGGTGGCTTTGGTCAATGTTTTCTGCAGAATCTCTGATTTCAGGCCGAAACCAACGAAGTGCGAGAGCGATATTTTTGCGGAGTCTGGGCAAACCGACAGGACTTTAGCGCATTTGTGGCTGCGGCGGACTGTTCGGCTGTTGTCGTCGAGTTTCCGGTTGAGCGGCCCGTTCGCGGGAAATCTCGCTAGTCTCCGATCCGGTCAGCAGTTATACTGCCTCCTTAAAATCCAGTGAGCGGCGGGGTTGCAATCGGCGACTGTTGCCGCATACAGTGAAGGTCGTGTATGATCGTTGGCTGGCGGACGAGAACGAGGCAGACGTCTCGGTGGCCGCCGGTCAGGGAGAGTTTGGAGGACGTGTCTGAGTTCCGCGCTGGCTTGGCGGCGCAGCGTGGGTGACGGCTCAGAGACGTTGTGGAGTCAGTCCAGGTAGCCCGAACGAGGAGGCTGGGCGTTCCAGAAGGGCGGAACGAGTTCGGTTTTTCGGAAGGGCCTGTCGCCGGGCGTGGGTCAGCCCAGGCCTAACCGGAAAGATGACTGGACAGAGCGACAAACAAGAGCACAAAAGGATTCGCTCGGTCGGCTCTGGGTGGCTTGGTGGAGGCCATTCGAGTTGGCTGGTTGCGGTCAGACACAAGGGATGGTGGGCTGATGCACCATGCTTCGACGATGAGCTGGGAGCGTACCGGGTCAATGGAGCCAGAGGCTTTGTTGGCCGC
>JAADHY010000109.1:4566-10986 GCA_013151585.1 Planctomycetota bacterium | reverse complement strand
CAAGCCGCGCCGCGCTGGGTCTCTCCGGATGAGCTGTTCAAACCTCTCGATGGCCATGTCGTCCGCCGTTCTGAGCGTGTGATTGATATTCTGACGCCGCTCAACGACAATAATCAAGAGCGCTCGATCGCTCGCGAAAGGTTCCCGAAATTGCGTTCCTCGGCCTTCTGGTTCATTTGAAGAAATGCCCTCCCAAGAGGATTCCACTGCCCCCCAAGCCTCAGACCAAGCGGCGCCGAGCCGGTCGGGGCCAATCGCCTCGCCCGTCTCCCCGGGTTTTTCGGCCAGCGTCCGGAACGAACTCGGCCGGCGTCCCAACAGTGGCCGCCGGTCTCGGCGGGGATTCTTGCTTTCGCTGGTGACCACGCCGTTTGCGTTGGGGTGGACGCTTTTCACGGTCACGATCGGAGCCTCGCTGCTGGCGATGATTCGGTTTTTGTTTCCGAATTTGCTGGTCGAGGCGCCGGGCCGGTTCCAGGTGGGACCTCCGAGCGATTATCCGCCGGGCACGGTGTCCGCCAAATGGAAAAGCTCCCATGGGATTTGGATCGTCCATTCCGACGCGTACAAAGGACGCGACGAGATCTACGCGCTGGTGGCCGAGTGCACTCATTTAGGCTGCACGCCCCTTTGGCAAGAAATGGAGCAGAAGTTCAAGTGTCCGTGTCATGGGTCCGGCTTTTATGTCAGCGGAGTGAATTTCGAGGGTCCGGCCCCCCGTCCACTGGAGCGATGTGCGATCCGACTCGCTGCCGACGGAAACCTGGAAGTTGACAAGAACAAACGGTTCAGGCAAGAGTTGGGACAATGGGACTTGCCCGAGTCCTACGTGGACGGTTCAGTGGCGTAGACTCTCCCGAGTGACCATTGTGCCGACGTGACCTGATTGGGGCCCGGACCGACCCGACTGGGTTCGGACGCGGTCCCCGCCCCCGTCGAGACGGAAACTGCCATCGGAATGGCCTCGAGGACCGCATCGGACCTCCTTCCCCCTCTCGGGTGTTACTTTCCGATGGTCGATTGGGCCAGCCCTCAGGCCGGCGCCAATCGGCGGCGGAATCCTTTCCGAAAACGGCGAGACCTCCAAAACGCTGATTACAGGACAAATAGGACTCGGCGGGGCGGCTGGAGCGGCCGCCCCGTGAGGATCGTGAAATCATGTCGTTGAGGGACTACATCCGGAACTCGCAGGTGTGGCGGAGCGTTTTCCGTCATCCGGCGCCCAAGGACCGGCGCAACCGCGCCGTGGTCATCCTCACGAATTTGATCCTGCACCTGCACCCGGTCACGATCAAGCAACAGGCGATCGCTCTGTCGTACACATGGTGCATGGGCGGGATCACGTTTTTCCTTTTCATCGTGGAGACGATCACCGGCGTCCTGCTGATGTTCTACTACCGGCCGACGTTGGAATGGGCCTACCAGGACATGCTGGCTCTGCGCGACGCCGTCAGCTTTGGCATTTTGCGCGAAATCCACCGCTGGGCCGGCCATGCGATGGTCATCACGGTCATGCTGCACATGTACCGGGTGTTTTTGACCGGAAGCTACAAACCGCCCCGAGAGTTCAATTGGGTCATAGGGGTGCTGTTGCTGGTTCTGACGTTTCTGCTTTCCTTTACCGGCTACCTGCTTCCGTGGGACCAGTTGGCGATCTGGGCAATCACGGTCGGATCGAACATGGCCCGGGCCACCCCATTTCTCGGTCACGAAGGCCCGGGGTTTCAGCTCTTGAACGTTGGCGGTTTTGATCTGATCACCAGCACCAGCGACGCGCGGTTTGTTCTGTTGGGAGCCCGATCGGTCGGAGAAGAAACGCTGAACCGCTTTTACATTCTGCATTGTGTCGGGATTCCGCTGATCGCCGCATTCTTGATGGGCGTGCATTTTTGGAGAGTACGAAAAGATGGTGGGATTAGCCAGCCGTTGTGACAAAGCCCGAGATGCTCGCGAGCGGATGAAATGCCACCGGTCGCCGGACGCAGCAGACGGTGTTCGGGTCAAGAGGCAGCGATGGATTGGGAGATTCGCATGAAGAAAAGGCAGAGGACGCTCCGGCCATGATCGACCCGCATCCTGATTTGACGACGCCTGTCATCTGGGGACTGGGATGGTTCTGGCTGGCCGTGTTCCTGATGAACACAGGCTGGGCCTTCCTTCGCTGGCGCTATCGTGCTTGTGGCGCCAGCGGCGCCGCCGAAGACTCGGCACGCCGTCGGTCATCTGTGCGGTCTGTGCTGTTCTGGGGATTTTACGCGGTGCTGCTGCTAGCCATCGCAGCTCTCCATTTTGCCATGGCGGGGCGACCGTCGGAATTTTGGTTTCGGCTGCCGGAGGCCTTTAAGGACACAGTCGATGAGTTGCTGAGCAACCCGGTGGCTTATTTCGTATTGTGGATTGCTGCGTTTGGTGTGCCCGTTTGCTTTCCGGCCTGGGTCGCGAAGCCCACGGTTGGCTGGTGTGCGCTGAACGCAGCTCTGGTATTTCTCGGCCTGAGTTTGACTGATTGGGATTTCCGCCAGATCGTCGGCAAGCCGGACAACGTGCCGATTGTGGGGATGCTGTTCCTCGTCGGTTTCTTTACGTGGCTGTACTTTCACCGCGCGACCGACAACGATCGCCGGTTGGCCGAGGGCCGGCCACTCCGCGAGCAAGAGAACAACGACGAGGTGCTGGTGTGGCCGGACCTGGTCTACATCGAGCTGATTTGTATGGTGGCTCTGACCGCGCTGCTCATTGTTTGGGGAATCGCGCTAAAGGCCCCGTTGGAAGAGCCCGCTTCACCGGTGCGCACTCCGAACCCGTCCAAGGCGCCCTGGTATTTCCTCGGGCTGCAAGAGCTGCTGGTCTATTTCGATCCGTGGTTGGCGGGCGTGGTCTTTCCCGCCTTGATCATTGTGGGGCTAATGGCGATCCCCTACCTGGACTTCAATCAAAAAGGGAACGGCTACTACACGTTCCAGCAGCGCAAGTTCGCCGTGGTGATGTTCATGTTCGGGTTTGTCGTCTTGTGGGTGTCGATGATCGGGCTGGGGACGTTCCTGCGCGGACCGAACTGGAACTTTTTCGGCATCTATGAACGCTGGGACGTCCACAAACTGGAAGTGCTCGATAACGTGAACCTATCCGAGTACTTCTATCTGCATTCGCCCGACTGGCTTCCCTGGGCCGGACCGCTTCCGCAGGCACCACCGGAGGCATCCACGGCAGCCCGATTGGGTTACATTCTGGCGCGAGAGGCACCGGGGATTGTCCTACTGTTTCTTTACTTCGGGCTTCTGCCTCCGATCCTGGCTGCGACCGTTTTTCGCACCTTCTATCTGCGGATGGGCTTTGTGCGGTATGTCGTCTTTATCGTGCTGCTGTTGTTAATGGCCTTGTTGCCCATCAAGATGATTCTGCGATGGGCATTCAATTTGAAGTACATCGTTGCGATCCCAGAATGGTTCTTCAACATCTGAGTAACAAATCCTGGGTTGAGTCGGCCCGGGTGATCTTTGGAACTGATGCCAGCCAGTGACCACTACTTTTACGATCTGAAAAAGTTGCACGTCGCTTTCGCCGTTGCCTCGGCGGCGCTGTTGATCGCGACGGTGTGGATGATCGCCGACGATCACGCCGCCGACTGGCGCGATCATCAGGCGACGATGGACCTGATCGAATCGCAACGCTTGCGTGACGAGTTGGCGGCAGCCAAACGACGACTTGCCGGCAGCGAGCAAGCGTATGACGCTCGTGTTGCCGAGCTCAAGCAACGCTTGCAAACGGCGCGAGACGAGATCACCAGAGGCCGCGGGCGCGTCTCCGAACTGGCAAGCCGTGTGCGACAGCTCGAATCGACGGTCGAATTGCTGGAAGCTCGGGTCCGCGCCGCGCGGTCGATTCGGGACGTCTGTCGCGCTGATTGGGATTTGGCTGTTCGGGATGGCCGACCCGATCCGCAGACGCGTGCGCTGCTGGAAAGATTCCGGCGGCAACAGCAGGAAGTCGAACGCCTGGAAAACGAACTGGAAGAGAAAAAAGCGTCTCTTGCGAAGACCCAACGGGAGTTGCAAGCGGCGACCGAAGCGATGGGGCGACTGGAAAAGCAACTTCGCAAGCTGACGGGCGAAGTGGATCGGCTTGAACGCAGCCTGATTCAGATTCAGCCGGAGAGCGGCTTGGCGACCTTCAAACGCAAGTTGCTGCAGAGTCCCCTTTTCGATGCTTTTAACTCGCCTCGAAAAATCGTGAACGACTGGCTTCCCGATCTGCCCATCCGTCTGGGAATGGCCGAAACTGCCCGATTTGACCGATGCCGAACGTGTCACCTCGGAATCGACCGGGTTGGTCCCGGAGGGAAGCCCATGTTCCCCTTGGGGCGCCCAGGGACGTCGGATCCGAAAACGTGGGTGGCTCGCGGCGAGTATCCGCATCCCTACGCGACTCATCCGCGTTTAGACCTATACGTGGCCGAGCACAGCCCTCACCCGCGTTCGCGGTTCGGTTGCACCGTCTGTCACGAAGGGCAGGGTTCGGCAGCCACCTTCCCCAATACGCAGCATACCCCGAACGATCCGCTGACGGCGCGTCGATGGGCGGAACAGCACGGCTGGCGGCCTAATCGGTTTTGGGAGTATCCCATGTTGCCGAAACGGCTGCGAGAAGCCGCTTGCTTGAAGTGTCACCACTCGGTGATCGAGTTGGGCGAAAGCAGTCGGTACAGAAGGACTGCTCCGAAGGTTTACGAGGGTTGGCAGCTCGTTCGGACTTATGGCTGCTTTGGCTGTCACCCTATCTCAGGCTTTCAAGACGGGCGGCCGATCGGACCGGATTTGCGCCTGAAACCGAACTATCAAGCGGTGGCTCTGCAGTTGCTCGCACTGATCGCTTCGGCGGACGGCAGCGACGGGGAGGGCTCGCCCGATGGAGGGATGAAAACGGCGACGACGGAACTGCAAGCGCTGCTTCGCCAAATCGTGGACCGCCCGGATGAATCCGCCGAAGCGCGCCGCCGGGTTCGTGAGCTCGTTCGCGAGCAGCAAGCCGATAGTGCAGAGAACCCATCGACGCATTCCGCCAAGCAGTCCTCGATGGCACGCTGGTGGTCTTCTCCTCAGTTCCGCCCGCTCGTCGACGCCTTGCGCGATCAACGTGCTGCTGGCACGATGGCCAAGGTTGGTCCGTCCTTGCGCCGAATCGCTCAAAAGGCCACCGCCGAGTGGATGGCTTACTGGCTGCAAGAGCCGCGGCGGTTCCGGAAGCGAACCCGGATGCCGCATTTCTTCGGTCTGATCAACCAGCGGGACGTAACGGGTGGCCGTTTTGCTTCGGTTGAGATTGCTGCGATCGTCGAGTACTTGCTTTCGAAATCTCAGCCGGCCGAGCTGCTCGACTTTCGTGACGCGGCGAAGCGGGCCGGAGCGCCGCAGTTTCAACCCGACGTGCAACGGGGACAGCGCGCCCTGCGCCAGCGCGGCTGCTTGGCCTGTCACCGCCACAAAGAAATTCCGGAGTTGACGCCCGACTACGCCCCCGGACTTTTCAAAGTGCATCTGAAGCTGAAGCCGGGCGAAGACGGCTTCCGCTGGCTTTACACGTGGCTGCGCGACCCGCGCCGGCATGATCTAGGCACGCGCATGCCGCACATGTTCCTCGAACCGGAAGGCACGGGCGAGACCTATCAAGACCCGGCGGCGGACATTGCCGCGTATCTGCTCAAGGATGGTCCCGGTGACTACCCGCCGGTGTCGCTCGACGACGCTGCCCTGGATCAATTGGTTCTTCTTTACCTCAGCAAAGCGATTGGGCGAAAACGAGCTGAAGAGCTTCTCCGATCCGGAGACGCGTCGGTGGCTTCGACTGCGGCGGTTCCGGACGATGAGATCGAATTGCTGAGCGGGCCGATCACTCGCAAGGCGAAGCTCAATTACGTCGGACGCAAGACGATCACTCGCTACGGCTGCTTTGGGTGTCACGACATTCCCGGCTTCGAGACCGCTCGGCCGATCGGCGTCGCCCTGCACGACTGGGGCCGCAAAGACGTGACGATGCTCGCCTTCAACCACATCGAACGGTACCTGGAAGCTCACGGCGAACCCGATGGGACGAGCACGCGTCGCCGGGTCGAAAGAGCGATCGCCCAAGCCGCCTCCGGCAGCTTCGCCACAGAGGAACAAGAAGAAACCGAACTGCGAGCGGCCTTTTTCTACAACAGCCTGATTCGCCACCAGCGCGCCGGGTTTCTCTGGCAGAAGCTGCGGGAGCCACGCAGCTACGATTATCTCGCGATTCAAACCAAGAAGTACGACGAACGGCTGCGGATGCCGCAGTTTGCGTTCACCGAGCAGCAAATCGAAGCCATTGCGACTTTTGTTTTGGGTCTGGTCTCCGATCCTCCGCCGGAACCGTACGTGTATCGGCCAGACCGCCGAGAAGCGG
>JAADHY010000109.1:0-4536 GCA_013151585.1 Planctomycetota bacterium | reverse complement strand
AGTACAATTGCGGCGGCTGCCACATGCTCGAGTTGCCCGAGATTCGCTTTGGCGTGGATTTGGAAGACATCTTTGCGTCCGGCCCGCAACCGGAAGAGCATCCGGAAGGCGTCGACCTATTGCTTCGCGTGACCCCACCCCGCAACGGCCTGACGGGCGAAAGACGCGTCTTCAATGACGACGGCGAAAAACGCGAGCTGCCGGTGGCTCGGTTCCGAGGACTGCTTTACTTCTTCGATCCGGAGGAGGATCCGGAGTTCCAGGAATACGCTTATGATTTGTGGGAACCGCTCGACTTGGGCGGAAAGTTACTGCTTCCCGGCACGCGGCTGTTGGTGCCAGCGTCGCGGCTGATCGAACAGCGTCCGGCCGACGGAGGAGTCTTTGCCGAATGGCTGGTCGAGCAGCTCGTCCAAGAAGGACCCGCGGCTGACAACCGGTATCTGGCCTGGCAAATGGCACCGCCGCCGCTGGTCGGAGAAGGTCGGAAGGTGCAGTCGCCGTGGCTCTATCGGTTCTTTAAAGAACCGGTTCGGCTCCGTCACATCACCGTCGGGCGGATGCCAAAGTTCCCGTTGAACGATCGGGAAGCGCGGGCGCTGGCAAACTTCTTCGCCGCTCGCGACGGCGCCTTGTATCCGTACCAACCGATCATCGAGCGGAGTGCCGGGTACCTTGCTCAGCAGGAACAGCGGTTCCGGGTCGCTCATCCGAAGCGCCCTCACGACTACTTGACCGAATGTTGGCAGGTGTTGAACGCGGAGCTGTGCATCAAATGCCACTCGCTCGGCGGCCGGCTTTATCGGACGGGCGATCCGACCACCGACATCCGCGGGCCCGATTTGGAAGGTGTCGATGACCGGCTGCAATCGGAGTGGACGACGATCTGGCTGTTCAACCCGCGCTGGTTGATGCCATACACGTCGATGCCGATCTCCTTTCCAAGAAACCAGCGACAGCTTCAGCCTCTTTTTGACGGCGATCCGCTGGATCAGACGATCGGCGTGCGGGACGCATTGATGAACTATTCCCGGCTGATGGAGACCGTCGGCAGAATCGAACCGGCCGCCAACGCAACGGCCTCTCCGGCCAGCGGGCAGCATTCACCCAGCAGCAAGACCAAGGACAGCGAATGAACCACGGCACGCAGCATGCGATAGCGGCGTTTGTCTTTCTGACCGCAATCTGTTTTGCGGCGCCTGGCTGTCAGAAAGACGTCACGCCACCGACGATCACCGTGAAGCCGGCGGCGCAATCCCAACAAGCCGCAGCAACAAGTCAGGCAGGCCAAAACGTCGACTCCTACGCCGAACCGCCGGCTGCGGCCAAGCCGGCCGACTCGGGTCGCTTGACCAACGACGCCAGCACGCCATGATGAGTGGCTCGCCCAAGACTCAGGTAAGGCGAGGACGCTGGCGATCTGCCAGCAGGGCAAAAGGCCGAGCAAGTGACGGGCAGGCAGAGCTTGCCGCCGGTGCGGTTCCAGGGAGAGCTTGGGACCGAGGAAACAACTCTAATCGATGAGACAATGGAAGAATCCCGCACAAAAAGTCGGAAACTGATCGCGCTGCTCGCGGCGCTTGCGACCAGCGCGATGGGATGCGCCGGCAGTAACCCGAAAACGTTTCGACTCTCGAAGAAAACAGCCGCGCTGGTCGAACCAGCGCGTGAGGTGGTTGCTCAAGTCCTTGAGGCCAACTTCGGCCGGCCGGACGCGTTGATCGCATGGCTGGAGCTGCCCGTTCGGTACGGGCAGATCGAGGGCGAAGTGCTGGACTCGGCGTCCATCCCGGCCGAGGAGCGTGGTTCGCGTTTTCGCGTCCGGCTCGCCGGTCAGCCCAGATCCAGCGGCGAAACAAACAACGCGTCCGATTCATCCGGCGGTCCGTTTGCGGGCCTGGGAGTTCTGTGGCTGACCGGTGAGCATGCCGGAAAGACCGAGTTTTCTCCCACCCAGGTCCCCAAAGGCGCACACGTGGCGGGCTTCGATCCCGTCAGCGGAGTTCTTCGCCTCTCGGACAGCGTGAACCCGCCCCCGCAGCCAGGAGACCGCTTCGTCCTCGTTGGTGAGCGACTTCAACGCGGCAACGTGCTCTTTCGTGAAAACTGCGCCGAATGCCACGGCATCACCGGAGACGGCAACGGCCCCAAAGCCTCCGGCATGAACCCCAAACCCCGCGATTATCGGAAAGGAGTCTTCAAGTTCACATCGACCAAGCCTGGGCTGAAGCCGGCGCGGGCCGATCTGGTCCGGACGATCCAGTTGGGCATCCCCGGCACGTACATGCCGTCGTTTGAAGGCGATCTTTCGGACGAGGACATCGACGCCCTGGTGGAGTACGTCCGGTGGCTGTCGATGCGCGGCGAGCTGGAGTTGCGATGGGCGACGCTGCTGGAAGCCGACTACTCGGAGCAGGCCGTGAAAGAGCAGAGCGAGTTGGTCCCGGTCGAAACGGTGCTGGAGGACTTACAGGAGTACCTCAAAGACGTTTTCTTTCCGTCTGACGTGCCAGCGGAAACGGCGGCGGTGGCCGACGCGTGGCGTCAGGCCGACGACCCAGCCAGCATCGTGGTGCCGAAACGTCCGCCGAATCAAACGCACGACGAGTTGGTCGCCTGGTTCCTCGACCACCGCGACCGCTGGGAGGAGCTTTTGGCTTGGTATCGAAAGCACCGAGCCGCGTTGGCCGACGGCCAAGACGTCTCCGCGCCTTTCCCCGATCGCGTCACACGGCTGATGCGAATCGGCGCGGACCTGGAGCGAATCGTGGCGGCGGCCGGGCGGTCGGAGCAGGAGTTGCGCCGCGAGCTGCAACGGGCCTCGCTGCAGCACGGACGCCGGCTGTTCCTCGGCGACGTGTTGAAATGTGCCAGTTGCCACGGCGAAGAGGGACGCGGCGACGGCCCTCAAACGAAAGAGCTTCAGATGATTCCCGGCAAGAACGAGTTCTACCCCGAGCCCGGTTTGTATGACGATTGGGGCCACAAGATTCACCCGAACGACTTGACGCGCGGCATTTACCGAGGCGGAAAGCGTCCCATCGATGTTTACCGCCGAATCTACTCCGGAATCAAAGGCACGCCCATGGCCAGCTTCGCCACGACGTTGACCGACGATGACGACATCTGGGACCTGGTCCGGTACGTTCTCAGCCTGTCGTCTTCGCGATCGTCCCCGTCCGCGAGCAATTCCGCCAGGCGAGGCCACGCATCCGAAGACCGAACCGGCCGCGACGACTGAGCCACACCGAGGGCGGAGGGCGAGGCCGGCATCACGGGAACCCGCGTGTGCGTGTTCACGGCATGCCACGGTCGGTTGCCTCCACCTCGGTGTCGGACGTCTCGGGGCGTAGTTGCCAACCCACACGGGTGCCGGTACCGTCTCCGCAGAATCGCAGAATAGCTACGAGTTGACCGCGGTTCAGCCGGTTGATGGTGTCGTGCAAGCGGCGTTTCGAGTTAACCCTCGCGACCGGCGGCAGCGGGTCGAAAACCCACTCGGGCCAATCTTCCTCTTCAAAGGCTTCCAAGACCCGAATCTGGTTCGGAGCGGGCACACGGTATCGCTTGACCAGGACCGGGCCAACGAACAACTCGCGGGTGAGGCCGTCCCAGCGCGGCTTGAGCTGCCGAACCTTCTGCAAGTCGGACGAACGGGCCCCAAAGCCTTGCGGGACCGCCCAGGCCATGACCTTTTCCAGACCCCGCACAGCCTGCCGACCGGCCTCCGTCAGCACGTAGCCCCGCGGGCCGGGTGTCCTCTTGGAGCGACTCTGCGCTGGAGGCCGCGATTCCGAAGAAGGCTGCAACCAGCCAATGTGAAACAACTCATCGATGTGGGCCTGCCGGAAGCCACAACGGCGCAACCACGTAACGTCGATCGGAGCGGTCAACGGTCGATCATCGGGCTTTGCCTTCAACAGTCGGCCCAGGCTCTCGATGGCACGTCCCCAATCGACGGGCACCCGTGCGCCGCGCCTCTTGTGCCGACCTTCCGCACTGAGCTCCTCCATTGCGACCTCTTCGAAAACCTGTCTCCTGTCTGGCCCGTGCCTATGTCCGGCGTAAAGAACAGGGCGGGGGCCGTGTTTGCCGCGAAAAGGACCGTCGAGAGAAGACCAGATCGAAAAAAGACTGCCTCTTTTTTCGGTTACTGTCCCTAAGCTGAGAGGAAACGACGGGCACACGACAGGGGGTGCCTAGCGCGCCGAGTCGGTGGGAACCCCTCCCTCGAAAATGGACGACCGGGTAAACACCGGACGAACGGACAAAAAGATCACCCTTCTCCCCGCGCCGGGGGGAGAAGGTGCCCGAAGGGCGGATGAGGGGGCTGCAGCGACGGTGGCTGCATTACCGCTCACGGCACGGCTTCCACCCAATCCGCGAAGAAGGTGAACGTCTCATCGATCTCGCTCGGGTCATCCGCGATCGTGTCACCCGGATCCGCTGAGCTGTTGCCTGTGTCCCCGTTGAAGTTGCCGTGGCCGGCGACGGTGTCCGACCCGCTACCGCCGTCTACCGTGTCGGCACCCGCGC
>JAADHY010000381.1 GCA_013151585.1 Planctomycetota bacterium | reverse complement strand
AGTCGTCGCGCTTTGAAGTAACGGACAGTCGCTCCGGTTTCTTCTCGCAACTCGATCTCTTCGCCGCCCCGCAGGCACATCCCGGACGGTGGTAAGTCGGGACGCACGAGCTTACCGGCTGGTTGAGCGATGCCGAGCCACATCACGCGCGCCATTTCCGGAGGGTAGCCGCGTTGCGGAACGGCTCGTACGGCCAGCGAAATAAACAAGTCCGAGCCATCGGTCGGGATGCCCACGATGCGGAACCGGAGCTCGGACGCGTTCGGATCGCGAGTCGTCACCTTGACGGCCGCGCCGTCAACCTCAAACCGCACTGTCTCGCCGCGACAACGCTGAATCAACGAAGTGGCGGAAGTCCCTTGGCCTTCCAACAGATCCGGCTGCCGCTTAGCCATTCGAACAGGCGGTCCGAGCGGTCGGCCGAGCCAACCGGGCCGGTTTTCTTGTCCCATGCGCAGTTCGTCCCAGATCCCGAATCGTTCACCCGGCTCCGGTCGCGGAGCATAGCTGTAGCAGATGGCCGAATCGGTCATCACAGCCGCAGCGAAGACCAGCCGATGAACCGAAAAGGGCACAGGCGGCCTCCGCACATCGCCGGGCAATGCGCCATGCGTGACGAACTTATGGTTCACGTAATTGAAGACCGGCGTTCTCCCGTTTTCGCGCCAGAAGACGTGCCGGTTTAACCCGCCGGACCAGTCACGAATTTCCCAATCCGACAGGTGCGGCCAGCCTTCGCTTTCGATTCCGTTCAGAATCCCGAAGGCCCGCTGGTTCCAAAGACTCATGCCATCGGCCAGGATCAGCTTTTCCTCCCCCAGTGCCTTCCGGACCAACCGGCAGAACTCGATGACACCGATGCCGTAGGTATTGATGCCATCGAAAAAGCCTGCGTCTGGACGGCCGTCCGCGTCGCAGTCGGGCACGCGCACGCCTCGTCCTCCATGTACACGGTGGTGCAATACGTCGAACTCAATTCCGTCAAAGGTCGCCAATTCGCCGTTCGGGCCGAACCGCCGGCCCAGTTCGGCGGCCAGCACTTGGGCACAGGTTCGGCCTTTCGTGTCACGGGGACAGCGTGTCGAATAGTTGTAGAACCACAAGAGATGCGAACGGCGTCCCCAGGGCCCCTCCGTGACATGAGCGGCGGCATACGCCTGCCCGGCCGAGAACGCCAACGGCTTGGTGCCATAACAGCCGCGTCGTACGCGAATCACTTTGCGAGCGCGATCGATCGCGATGAGCTGCACCTGTTCAGCGTGCCGCCAATCCGGCCGACCATGTTCGTCCAGCCGGCACAGGCCGATGTCGTCGTTCCGGTCGCCGTACCGGCCAATGTTAACTCGGAACAGCTCGGGCCGATCCACACGGATATCCGTTTCGCCCGTCTCGGCCGGCACGTCCTCCAGGATGCGTGCTCCGTTAAAGTACACCCAATGACCGGCGAAAAACTGCTCTTCCGCGTCGCGCGGATCCCGAGCGTTGCCGTTGTAGTGCAGTAAGACGAGCTGTTCCGGATGACGCCGTTTGAACCGCGTGAAGAAATCGATATTGCGGAGCGAGCGGCCGGGCACTTCTTCGTCGAGCACCTTCCCTTCGATGCCCATCAGGCGTTCGAACGTCGCCTCCCATTGTTCGTAGGTGATGCGCCGATTCGAAGCCATCCCTTCGGCCGACCGAAAGAAGAACGCTCGCGGGTACTGGTCTTGCAGGACGCGCAATGCCGGTGGCTCAGCCGGCCAAGCCTTGTCCCCGGCCACGGCCCAGCCCGTCAACAGGATCGCAGCGAGCATGCCGACCGGTCGAAAGCAGCACGGCTTTGTTTGGTCAAGTTTCTGTCCCACGATGTCGCTCTCCGGATACTTGGCTTTATCCCAGACGGACCTCGGTCTTCGCGGCACTTCAACGAGAAGGCTCTCCGTCATGATCGTGCCGCGGTTCGGAAGTTTCAATTCTGGAGGTCAGGTCCGTCGAACTGAGGAATTGGCGCCGGTCGCTTTTCTCCGGGATTCAGCTTCTTATAATGGCGATGTCTGTGACGCGTTGCCTGCCGGGATGCCGGTCGCCTGGCGAGCAAAAGGCCGACGAGCGGAAGCGGGCGGTCTGTAGCCATCGGCCTGGCAGCGCGGACCTGTCTGCGCGGCGGGCTGCCGTCGCTGAAAATCCCGTCTGACTTTTGCCGGTCGCATCGGGTCTCGATAGACTGTCGGATCAAGAGCCGAAAGACTGGCCAGGCGCACGTTTGCCCCAATACGACTGACTGAATACGACTCAGAGCCTCTCGTACAAGACTCGGAGCCTGCCGTGGCAACGGAGACGATTTCCCTGATCGAACGTCTGGAATCGAACGTCGCGAGCGTCTTGCTGGGCAAGCCGCAAGCGGTCCGTTTGGCGACGGTCGCCTTACTGGCCGAGGGCCATATCCTGATCGAGGACGCTCCCGGTGTCGGAAAAACGTCACTGGCCAAGGCCCTCGCGAAGAGCCTGAACTGCGAATTCACGCGTTTGCAGTGCACGCCCGACATGCTGCCCAGCGACATTCTGGGCGCGAGTGTCTACTTGGCGAACCTGGGGGAGTTCGAGTTTCGGCAAGGGCCGATTTTCACCAATATTTTGCTGGCCGACGAGATCAACCGCACTACGCCTCGGACGCAAAGCGCTCTGCTGGAAGCGATGAACGAACGGCAGGTCTCGGTCGAAGGGAAGACCTACCCTTTGAAGCGTCCTTTTTTCGTACTCGCTACGCAGAACCCGTTCGAATACGAAGGCGTTTTCCCCCTGCCGGAAAACCAGCTCGATCGATTCATGCTGTGCATCGACATCGGCTACCCGGACGTCGAAATCGAAAAGGAAATCTTGGCCAACCATCGGCAGGGCGAACCGGTGGACCGGTTGGAGCCGGTATTGTCGACCGAGGAGCTGTTCGAGCTTCAACAAGCCGTGCGCGACGTGCGTGTCGATGACTCGATCAACGACTACTTGCTGAGGATCGTCACGGCCACACGGGAACACGACGAGCTGGAACTTGGCGTGAGCACGCGGGGGGCTTTGACCTTGTACCGGGCCAGCCAGAGCTTGGCTTTGACCGAGAACCGCGACTTCGTGATCCCCGACGACGTGAAAAGACTGGCGGTCCCCGTGTTGGCTCATCGCGTCATCTGCCGCGGTTTGGTGAGGGAAGGCCAGCGCGAGCGAGCTCGAAGCATTCTGCGTCAGATTCTGGACACGATTCCGGTGCCCGACTGAGACAGGAAGGTCGGGAAGTAGGGGTGGTCCACGAAGTCAAGAGGTCGAAGAGTTCGAAAGTCCAAAGGTGCAAAGACTTAAGAGTCGAGGGGCGAAGGGGCTGAAGGCCGGAGAGTTTTCTGCGAGCCGCGTGGACCGTGGCGCGTGTAGGCGATATGTCACTTTTTGACTTTTCGACTTTTCCGCTGTTTCCCTCCTTTCCGGCTTCGATTTGGCTCCGAACAACCATGTCTTTTCCCCGGATCGCGCTCATCGTTTGGCCCATCTGTTTTTTGGCGGCCGTCGGTTGTCCCGATCAGCCGGGCGTCCCGGTTGTCGGCCCTCGGGCCGGCGGCACGGGGGCGGACGACACAGCGCGACCGCCAACGTTTCCCGTGCCGGTTCGTCCGGCGTCAGCCGAGCGCCCCGCTGAATCCTCCCATTCTTCGGAGGCCCGTCCCGTGAACCGTCTCGCCCAAGAGAGCAGCCCCTATCTGCTCATGCACGCTCACAATCCCGTGGACTGGTACCCGTGGGGCCCGGAAGCGTTTGAACGAGCGCGGAAAGAGAACAAACCGATCTTCCTGTCGATCGGCTACAGCAGTTGCTATTGGTGCCACGTGATGGAACGGCTGGTTTTTTCCAACGAAGAAATCGCCCGGTACATGAACGAACATTTCATCAACGTTAAGGTCGACCGGGAGGAGCGGCCGGACGTTGATGACGTTTACATGACGGCCTTGCAGGTGTACTACCAGCTTTCTGGAATCCGCCAGTCGGGCGGTTGGCCGCTGTCGATGTTCCTGACGCCGACAGGCAAACCATTCGCCGGCGGCACGTATTTTCCGCCCACGGACCAGCGGGGAATGGTCGGGTTTCCAACGGTTTTACGACGAGTCGTTGAGCTCTGGGAGACCCAGCGGGAGACGGCGGAGAAGAACGCCGAACTGGTCGTCACCTATCTGAAGAAAACGTTCGAAGCACGGGCGGGTGGTAGTCCGGCGGTCCGGCTGGACCGATCGGTCGTCGAAAGAGCGATGCGCGACTTGGTCCGCTCATTCGACACAAAGTTCGGAGGTCTGGATTTCAATCCCGCCCTGCCGATGGGCCCTAAGTTCCCGGTGCCGCCGAAACTGATGTTCCTGCAATACGAGTTGACGCACCGCCCGGACGACCGGACCGCCGCCCTGCTCGAACTGACGCTCGACCGCATGGCGGCCGGTGGCATCCGCGACCATCTGGCTGGCGGCTTTCACCGCTACAGCACGGACCGAAAGTGGCTCGTCCCGCACTTCGAAAAGATGCTTTACGACAACGCCCAACTGGCCGAAGTGTACGCGGAAGCTTATCGCCGGACGGGCAAACCACTTTATCGCGAGATCGCCGAGGAAACGTTCGGTTTTCTGTTGAGCGAAATGAACGATCCGCAAGGCGGGTTTTATTCGGCTTTGGATGCAGAGACGGACCACGTCGAGGGGAACTTCTACGTCTGGTCGGCGGAAGAAATTGACCGGGTGCTTGGCCCGGACGATGCGCCCTTGTTCAAACGGGTTTATGGCGTCGTCGAGCAGCCGGCCTTTGAGCACGGCAACGTCTTGCATCTGGCCGTCTCGGTCGAGCAGGCGGCTGCTGAGCTGGGCCTGTCGGTCGAGACGGCTCGCGATCGCCTCACGCTGATGCGACGCAAACTGCTCGAGGCAAGAAACCGACGCCCGCGGCCTTTCCGCGACGAGAAGATTCTCACGAGCTGGAATGGTCTGACGATCCGCGCGTTAGCGGTCGGCAGCCGGATATTGAAGCGAGCCGATTACCGGGCTGCGGCGGAACGGGCCGCTCATTTCATCTTGGATCGGATGCGTGACCCGCGCGGCCGGTTGCTTCGAAGTCACTATCGCGGAACGTCCAAAGTTAGCGGCTACTTGGACGACTACGCCTTCCTGGTCTCCGGGCTGATTGCACTGCACCAGGCTACTGGCGAGGCAAAATGGTTGAACGCCGCCCGGCGCCTGACCGATGACCAAGTCGCCCTGTTTTGGGATGATCGCGACGGCGGTTTCTTCTTCACGGCCGACGATCAAGAACAACTGTTCGTACGACCGAAGAACATCCACGACTCGGTGTTGCCTTCGGAGAACGCAGTCAGCGCACAAAACCTACTGCGTCTGTTTCGGTTGACGAAACACGAGCCGTATCGAGAGTACGCCGAACGGACACTGCGTGCGTTCGCTCCTCGAATGAAAGAATCGCCCGCTACTACTGTCGGTCTGGTTGCAGCGCTGAGCCTGCACTTGGATCAAGGCGGCCAGCCTATCGAGACGGCGCCGCGTCAAACCACAGTCCCAGAAGGCACGCCGCCCGCCGCACTTTCCCCTCAGTCCGCCGGGAAGGGGAAGGACGACGCAGGTCTGGTCCCGATTGCCATGACTGGACCAGACGGCCCGAAGCCGGGCCACCGGCTGAGCGTGCACGTTTTTCTCGATCAAGATCGACTGCCGGCTGGCGGTACATGCCGAATTGCCGTAGTCCTCCAAACGGAGCCGGGCTGGCATATCAACGCCAACCCCGTTCGGCCATCTTTTCTCATCCCGACCACGGTCACGTTGCGGTCGAAGCACGGCACCCAGCTCGCGGGGCTGGTCTATCCGGATCCGGACCGTCTGACCGTCCAGGGTATCGATGAGCCTGTTCTCGTATACGAAGGCCGAACAATTCTCTACGGCCGTCTTCGTGTTCCCACTGAAGCCGCGTCTCAAGTAGAAGAGCTTCACTTCGAAGTTCGCTATCAAGCGTGCAACGACAGAATATGCGAACCCCCGAAAACGTTGTCGCTCGAGGCTCAGGTTCCGGTCGCGCCGAAAGACGTGCCTACCCATCCCCTCAACGGCCCGCTTTTCCGAGGACGTGGACAATGAGCCCTCGCGCGGTCCGGCAGGCTACTTCGTCCGGGTGAAGCCGACCAAACAGATGTCGTCGCTTTGAGGTCGTCCCTCGCAGAACGCCTCCACGTCGGCGACAATTCCCTCGATCAGATCGGGCAACTCCGAAGGCCCGGAGGCAACGAACTCTCGGAGCCGTCTGCTGCTGTAGAGTTCTCGCTTGGGGTTCATCGCCTCGGTCACGCCGTCGGTGTAGAACAAGATGGTTTCGCCCGGTTCCAATCGCAACGTAATGTCACGATACTCTTGCGAGGGGTTGA
>JAADHY010000486.1 GCA_013151585.1 Planctomycetota bacterium | reverse complement strand
CGCAACTCATTGAGACGTCTCAGGTAACGGCGAAAGAGCTTTGTGTGACGGCTCCGAGGGGCAAACGGCTGCCCCCGAATGAACACCGCTTTAATCTGAGTCGATGGCTGCAGAGGCGAGCCGTCGGTGACAATCAGGGTCGCCTGCTTGCCCGGGGTGATCGAGCCGAGCTGATCGGCCACGCCCAAAATCTCGGCGGCCGAGAGGGTCAGAGCTCGCAGGGCGTCTCGCTGCGGAAGCCCGTAAGCGACCGCCATGGCCGCTTCGAAGGGAACGTTTCGGCTGTTGGTGGCGCTGTCCGAGCGAAAGCAGAACCGCACTCCCGCCTCGTACAGCCGCCCGGCGTTGGCATAGGACGCGTCAAACGGGTCGTATTCGGCCACCGGATCTCGCATGACAGGGCCGAGAATGACCGGAACCTTCCGTTTCTTCAGCTCAGGGGCCAGTTTCCAAGCGTCGGCCGCCCCCACAAGGACCAGCCGTAGCTTCTCTTTCTCCGCGAAAAGCAAAGCTTCGGCGATCTGCTTTCGAGACGTCGCCTCGACCAGCACCGGCCGTTCTCCACGCAGATACGGGCGCATGGCTTCCAGCCGAGGATCGAGCGACACGCTCGGCTTCTTGACGGAGCGGACGCGGTCGTAAAGCCGGGCTCGGTGGACGAACTGCCGAAGCTGCTCGACCCGCTCTTTCGCCGACTTCCCGCCGGGCCATTGGATCGCCAATCCGGCCTCTAGTTGCAGGGTCATATCCGGAGCGGTCCAACCAGCCAAGCTCACCAGTGACGCTTGGCCGCTGATGATTCCGATCTTCGGGACGATCAGCACGGTCGTCACGCCGCCAGCACGGGCCACCGGAATCAACGCCGAATCAGGATTCACCGCCACACCGGCCCGCAAGTCGGGTCGGAACAGACCGGTATCCGCGTAATCGGCCACCTTGTCGATTTCCGTCAGTCCCAGCGTCGTGCCGGCGTCGATCAGTCCGGGAAAAACATGAAGGCCATCCGCTTCGATGATCTTAGCGTCTTCCGGCAGCGACACTTTCCGACCGACTGCCGCGATCCGTCCTTTTTCGATCAAGACTGTCCCATTCGGGATTTCCGGTTTGTCGATCGGATGGATTGTGGCCCGGACGATCGCGTAACGGCCAGAGGGCTCGCGGGACAGGTCCAAACGACGGCGTCGCACCGACCGCGGAGCGAGGTAGAATCGAGGAGGTCGAGCGGACCGGCGCCGCCGACATCGCCGATGGTTGCTTCTGCCGCTCAAAGTAAACCACGCCCTCAATGATCGTCATCTCGCACCGCGCGAAAGCGTTCAGCGGATGGCCGTTGAAAATAGCCAGGTCGCCGTCCTTGCCGACTTCGATGGTTCCGATTCGCCCCTCCAGCTTCAGTTCGCGAGCTGCGTTGAGCGTGATTGTCTGCAAAGCCTGATCTGCTGGGAGGTCGCCATACCGAAGCATCTTGGCGGCTTCCTGATACAAGTGGCGCATCAACTCGGCGTTGTCGCTTTTCAGCACCGCGTTGACGCCGGCCCGGGTGAGCAGCGCCACGTTGTACGGCGTGGCATCGTATGCCTCCACCTTGTACGCCCACCAGTCGGAAAAAGTGCTGCAACTGGCTCCGTGGGCGGCGACTTCCGGAGCAACCTTGTAGGCTTCCAGGGCATGTTGCAGTGAGTTAACCCGAAAGCCGAACGATTCGGCCACGCGGAAGACCATCAAGATTTCGTCGGCCCGGTAACAATGACAGTCCATGAACTTCTTATGGCTGAGGATGTCGGCCAGGGCTTCTAAACGCAGGTCACGGCGCGGCGGCAGCAAATTCTTGTCTCTCTTGACCGCTTGCCGGAATTGACGCCACTGTTCTTGATATCGAGCGGCTTCAGCGAAAGCCCGTCGCAGGGTGGCCTCGACCCCCGGCCGCGAGCGAGGGAAGCGCTTTGGGCGGCCCTTGGGGTTCTCGCCGAGAGCGAATTTCACGCCTTGCGGAGCGTTCGGGACCAAGTGCTCACGCGCGGTGGCTCCGTATTTCAGCTTCACCCCCGCGTGTTGCCCGCCAATCACATTCGCCGATCCGTGGGCGCTGGCGGTCGTCACCCCGCCCGCCAGCGCCCGGTACTCGGACACGTCATCGGTTTGAATGGCATCGCGCACGCGAACTTCCGCAACGATGGACTGAGTGTTCTCGTTTGTGCCCCCCGCTATCATGATGTGGCTATGGGTGTCGATCAGTCCGGGCAGGATGAATCGGCCACGCGCATCGACGACGAGCGTGCCTTTCGGAGGAGTCAGCCCTTGGCCGATCGCTTTGATTTTCCCCCTTTCGATCAGGATGGAGGCGTTTCGGAGCGTTTGGCCGGTGCCGGTCCAGATTGTCCCCCCGCGGACGAAAAGGTTGCCGTTTCCCCGTCGAGCGGCTCGGCGGTCCTTTTCCAGCTCGGTGGGCCATGCACCGGCTGGAAGCTCGTCCGCTTTTTTCTTAGAAGCGGTTTCCGGGCCGGCTGGCGCCTTGCCTGACGGGGACGCCGACGACTTTTTCGGAGCAGCGGCCGGCGTTTCGACGACAACGGGCTCCAAAGCCAACTGGATGGGGTTGTCCGGTTCGTTTGGTTCTTCCCGGCGGATGGCTTTCCAAGGCGCCGCGCGTCCGAAAGGACTGCTCACCGTGCCGGACATGGTCGTTTTCTGACAAGTGCCGGAGAACTTGAGGTGGATCGCTCGGTCGCCCGCTCCGATTGCCACCGTGAAAGTGATTCGATCGCCGCTCACACGGCCTTCGGTCACTCGCCCGTCACCCTGCGTGCTGCTGAACGTGCCCGAGAGTTTCGGCCCTTCCGGCAAAAGTGTCAGCTCGGCCGGAAACGGTGCTTTGCCCGACTGGATTTCCATTTGCCAGCGCCCGCTGACGTCAACCGACGCGGCTTTGTCGGGCCGACGCGGCGAGGCGGCCTCCCTGACAGCCTCCTTCTGCTTGTTGTACTCAAACTTCAATCCATCGACGAAAACAAAACGGACCTTCGCCTGTTTGTCGTCAAAGGGCGCCGTGAGCACAACCAGATGCGCCAGCTTGCCCGGCTCGATCGTCCCCAAACGGTCGGAAAGCCCCAGTAGCTTGGCCGCATTCGTGGTCAGCGCAGCCAGCGCGGCATCCCGCGGTAAGCCGTGCTCGATGGCCGTCCGCAGATTCTTGAGTATGTCCGCCGGATGATCGAGCTTGCGGGAGCTGACGGCGAATCGCAATCCCGCCTTGTTCAGCTCGGCCAGCGACCCGACGCGGTGCTTCCATCGGTCTTGTTTGTCCCGTTGTGCTCGCAGCGGCGGTTTGACCTCCGGCGTCAGCTCGCTCGGCTTCGTGCCGGGAGTCGGCTTTGTTCCCGGCAACGAGTCTTCGATCTTCGGCGGGTCACCGAAATCGACCTGCACGATCAGGCCGGGACGCTCACGCCGCAGCCGCGATATGCACTCAGCCGCCCCCGACGCTCCCCAAAGAGCAATCTTCAGACGCTGTTCGCGTGCAAAGTCCAAAGCCCGGTGAATCTCATCGCGCGAATTCGCCAAGAACAGCGGCCGTTGAGAACCGTCGAGGATTCTTTGCAAAGCAAGCAAGGTAGGATCGAACGGAGGACGCGGTATTTGATTCGGCTTTTCGCGAAACAGCTCTGCGTGCCGCCGGTAGCGGCGGGCGTCCAAAAACAGTTGGCGCAGGTGGGCGGTGGCACCCATTAAAGTCGCCGGATAGGTTCGTCCACACGGTGCGTAAAGCTGGAATTGCCCGAAAAGGTTGGGCTGAAGAACGGCTTCGCGCAGCGGAACTCCGCTGGTCGTCACTACGGCGCTTTGGCCGCTGGCGATCCGGCCGGCCGGAACCAGATGCACCGTAGTAATGCCGGACTGACGCAAAGCCTCCAACTTCTTTGGGTCCAGTTGGAGGACTTCCGCCGCGCAAAATTGTGGAGTCAGCCCTTTGCGGTTGTCCGGACGTGTCGCGGCCAGCACATCGGAGGAAAAATCCATTGGGCGGCCGACGATCGGCTTGGGAGCGGACTCGGAGCTGAGCAATTTCGAGTTGCCGGCGTCGATGAACCCCGCGTAGACAAAGCCGCCCCGCGCCGAGATCACCTCGGCGTCGTCTGGGACCGAGACACCGCGGCCGACGGCGACGATTCTTCCGTCCCGAACCAGAACGGTCGCGTCTTCAATACGCCGGCCGGGAGAAGGGACGACCGTCGCATCCACTATGGCGAAAGTCGTTGGCTGAAAGCCTGTCGGGCGAGGGACCGGCTCGGCCGGAACCCGACTGGAAACCAACAAACACGAAAGTGCAGCCGCGACGGAGCCGATGAGAAAAAAGGGGGACCAACGGCTGCTCCGGGTGGCGCACCGTCGCCCACGGCGAAGATGGCCGCAGGCGGGACGCCAAAGCGCCCCATGTTTCTTCCCCGATCGTTGCATCTGCCGGTTGCTCCTCGTGGTAGGGACTGAGGTCTCGAGCCGGCGTAGCCGTGACTGTGTCGGATACCAGTCTTCTGCCGGCGATGGCCCGCCAGCGATCGCCGCTGGCCTCGTTTCAGGGTACCAAGGCGTCCGGCAGGACGCTACAATCTGCTGAAAAGTTCCAATTTGTCAGGAATTTGGTCGAGAGTTGAATTGACACAACCGGCGTGAAAGCTATGATATGATCAGTCTTGAGCCAGAAACGATCAGCTTTCGCGTGTGGCTTTTCGCGTGAAGGGTTCCTGCGAGAATCGCGGTGGAACCGAGACGAATAGGCTCAGAAGAGGCTGGCAACCCCGCAACAGGGGGCTCTTAGGTGACGCGATCGGCCTCCTGTCTCAGCAGAAGCCAAGCAACAGCATATTAGTGCACCGAAGGAGGGGGGCTTTCGCCAGTCGGTTGGCCTGCAAAGGCACAGTTGGCAAGGACGAGCTTTTGCTGGCAACGAATAGTCGAAGTCTGATTCTCTGAACTCACCCGTCCTCGCCCTGATCCAGGCGACTGGAGTCTGTGTTCGCTGGGTGGCGGGCCGACCGAGGGCATTGTGAGTTTTTTCAAGGGTTTCCCCGGGGCGTCTAACTGCGCCCGCAGTGAATCCAGGCACCGAACGAATCGCTTTTCGCGGTGCGTGGGGGTCTCTCCGGCCGACCGGTTGGAGACGTGAAGAGTTCTCGTGTGCGCCAATGGGCGTGCTTCGCTGTAGGCACGTCGTTGCGCGGCAACGGTTGAGCCGAACAGCGTGACGTTCGATCTCGGCAGTTTTTTTCGTGAGGCGTGATCAAGTTTCTTCGGGATCCGATGCGCCACTGATCGACGAGCGACTTCGGATCACCGGCTTGAAGCTGCGTCACCTCCTCGGTTCGGGCGCAGGCCGTCCCGATCACACAGTTTTTCACAAGACTCTAACCAGTTCGTAGGAACGGTTTCAGCCAGAATCTTCTTTCATGACAAAGGCATTCGAAGTGTCACAGCAATCGACTAGTCGGGATGCGGAAGCTCGCCACAGGGAGCCGACAGCGTCATCGACGGGCGTCTCCCGCCCCGGACGAGTTTCCGGAACCAGCGTCCCTCGCTCGGGCAGCGGACGAGGGGGCCCTCCGGTGATGCAAAACCAAACGCAAAGCGCCGCGTCGACCCGCAGCCGCTACCGGCGGCGCCGTCGCCGCACCAATTCCGGCTCCTCGTCCTCTCGGTCTCGGTCCAATCGATCGCGAAATCGAAGCTCATCGGTGAAGCCCATGCCCGCCTCGCAAAACGGACAGGAAATCACCGGAACCATCGAAGGCGTTCTGGAAATGCACCCGAAGGGTTACGGCTTCCTTCGGGACGCGGCCAACGACTATTCGTCCCGCGAAACCGACCCCTTCGTTTCCAGCTCGATCATCGATAAGTACGGGCTGCGAGAAGGGATCCTGATCCGCGGCGAAGTCGGCCCCGGCAACAAGGGGCAAGGCCCGCGACTGAAGTCGATCGAATCGATCGACGGAATGACCATCGAAGAATATCAGAAACTGAAACATTTCGATGACCTGACGCCGATCACGCCTTTCGAGCGCATCCGCTTGGAAACCGGCCCCGAGCCGATCACGATGCGCGTCATGGACCTGCTGACGCCGATCGGCAAAGGCCAGCGGGCCTTGATCGTCGCGCCGCCGCGTTCCGGCAAAACCGTGTTGCTTCAGCAGATCGCCAACTCCGTGTGTATTAACCACCCGGAGGTCCATTTGATGGTGCTGTTGATCGATGAGCGGCCGGAAGAAGTGACCGAAATGCGGCGACACGTACGCGGCGAAGTCATCGCCTCGTCCATGGACCGCGACATCGAAAGCCACGTCCGTATCAGCCAGTTGATCTTCGAGCGTGGAAAACGACTGGCCGAGGCCGGGCGCGACGTGTTCATTCTGTTGGACAGCATTACCCGGACGGCCCGGGCCTTCAACAAGTGGATCGGCAACACCGGGCGAACCATGACGGGCGGGTTGGACGTGCGCGCGATGGAAATCCCACGCAAAATGTTCGGCACAGCCCGACGCTTCGATGAAGGCGGGTCGCTCACCGTCGTTGCCACGGCCCTGATCGAAACCGGCAGCCGCATGGACGATGCGATCTTCCAGGAGTTCAAAGGCACGGGCAACATGGAAATGGTGCTCAGTCGCGAACTGGCCGACCGCCGTATTTGGCCAGCCATCGACATCACGCAATCCGGCACACGTCACGAAGAAAAGCTCTTCTCACCCGAAGAGTACGAAAGCGTGACGCGTCTACGCCGTGCTCTGGTCTCGCTCAGCCCGGTCGAGGCCATGGAAGAGCTGATCAACAAGCTGGCCAAGTTCAAAAGCAACGCCGAGTTCTTGGAGAAGATTCGCTCGGTGCTCTGACCCGAATCTCCTCCGATTGACGCTCCTCAGACGCGCCAGGCGAATCTACAAGACTCGCCGCGGTCGCACCGCAATCGCTTTGGTGGGATGGGTCGGACAAGCTTGCTCGCAAGCGCCGCAGCCCGGGCATTTTTCCGGATCGATTTGCGGCGTCGTCATATAATCCACGTCGGACCAGACGTACGCGATCGCGTCGTAAGGACAACTGTTACGACAAGCCGAGCATTCGCGCTCATCGCGCAGCAAACACAGGTCCATGTCGACGTGGGCCAAGCCGATCGCTGCCGCGGGCTTTTCTTCAAGAGTGAGACGCGCCAGGGCTCCACTCGGACACACCTGGGTGCAACGCGTGCAATCTTCGCGGCAGTAATCCTCGCGGAAATCGAGAATCGGCGCCAGCAACCCCGCCAGCCCGTGCTCGGCCCCATCCGGCCGGATGATGCGCACCGGGCAAACGCGCACACAGTTCCCGCACCGGACGCACAGACCGACAAACCGCGTTTCATCGCGCGCGCCCGGCGGACGCAGCGGCGGAGGCACCTTGCCGTGAAGAACGCGAGCGGCCGAAGCCCAGACTCCGCCGAGAAGCGTTGCCAACAGAAATCGCCGGGACACGGCCAATCGTGATCCTTGGTTCGGTCGCCCACGATCCGAATGAAGCGATGCGTTGCTCGAGCCAAGCGATCCTCCTGAAGAACGATGTGAACCCGCCCGAACATCGACCGCCCCGTTCCGTCCGTGGCCGGACTGAAAGGAAACCGGTTCCGTCGCAGCGACACCGTGCCCCGTCCTCAGACGGGAAGACACAAGAGCCCCTGTGCTCGTCGCGTTTTCATATGAGGATGGATCATCCGGCTCGTTGTCGATTGACGTTTCCCTACGTTTACTCCGCAAAATGGGGAGCCGACGGATTGCCTGCCCGATCGAGCCCAGAGAATCCTGCATCGCCCCCAAAGGGCAAAGGCGACCGCACCACAGACCGGGCCAAACAGCACTGGCAATTAACACGGTGGCCAGCCCGACCAAAGACCACCACGCGGTTCCGCTGGCTGGATTTATGAGAATCGTGAACGAGCCGCTAAACAGCGCCAGCGGATCCAGCCACACCAGAACGGGATAGCCCACACAGGCCCCCCCTACGGTGCTCCAAAAGATCCACTGTCCCACGGGCGGAAGGCGCCCGGCATGGCGTCCGCATCGAAGTCCTGCGCGCGTGGCCGCATCCGCAAGCAAACCGACCGGACATATCCATCGGCAGAACCAGCGCCGACGCACTGTCACGATGCCCCCAACAGCCACTCCCACCCATACCGTCCACGACACGGCATGCACACCGACGACGGCCGTCAGCGCAACAAACGGGCTCAAAGACGGAACGATGACCGCCAGCGCCCATGCCGCACTGGGCGGAATCAGCAGCAACACCGTCAATGCCAGAACCAGCGTCCGAACGACAGAACGAATTGCGGGCCGTTGACGCGATGCCGTAACTCCAACAGCTACGTCACTGGCCGTTGCAGAGTTATTCAACCCAGATATGCTCCTTGTTCTTTCAGGACTCGTTGGACCTTCGAAACTTCGACATCGCGGGGACGGCAACCGTCTAGGACCGAGACGGCCGCTGCGACCCCCGCCGCGTGGCCCGTGACAAAACAGTTCGGGATGAGTCGTACCAGGTCCGCCATGCGCATCTCGGCACTAATGCACCGTCCTGCGGCCAGCAGATTGTCGACCTTCAATGGCACCAACGCGCCGTACGGAATCTGCCACTCACCGTGCTGACCGTTGGTCGACCCGCCGACTCCGATCACGTCGGGAAATCGCCTGCCGGCTTTCAGGTCCGCCAGAGTTACGCGTGCCAGGCCATTCAGCACGCGCGTGATCCGCACACCCAACTGCGGTGCTGTTTCGAGAAGGTACACGTTTTCGTAGCCCGGTGTCTTTCGGATCTTTTGCATGTTCCTCCAAAGGAACTTGCGATGGCTCATTTCCAGACGGGTCAGCACTTCCACGTCCAGACCGTCCACTTCCGGTCCTCGCATGTTTGCCCAGTGGACACCGGGGATCGGTGTCGGGCTTCCCAAGTATCGCGGCTTTGGCCGGCCTTGGGCTCGCCGCCGATCGACCCGATCCAAATGGCCCACTCGCGAGACCAGCCCGACGTTGTGCGTCCGCCGCTCGTATTCGGCGCCCGCCGCTGCAAACAGGTCGCCGTCCCCCGTTGCATCCACCACGACCTGAGCCAAAATGGCTTGCCGGCCCGACTTGCTTTCGAACACCGCCCCACGAACGGTCGGCCCGTCGACGATGGCATCCACGCCCCAACAATGGAGGAACACCTTCACCCGGGCTTCCTCGATCATCTCAATCATCAAATACTTGACTGCTTCCGCATCGACGGTCGGGTTTTTGCCCGGTTGGCGGTTGATGATGGCACCGTCCATCTTGTCCAGTCGGCGGAGCATCTCCTCTCCGATTCCTTGACACACTTGTTTGCCGCCTTTGACAATGTGCCCCAAGACAAGCAACACCAGTCCGCCGCTCCAGAGGCCGCCGAAATGACCATAACGTTCCACGATCGTCACATCGACGCCGGCCCGCCGAGCGCCAATGGCCGCACAAATCCCGGCCGGTCCGCCACCGACCACCAACACGTCGGTCTGATGCAGAATCGGCAGCTCACGGCGCGGTTGGACGACATGGCCGTCCACCAGCATCGCATTGGCACGGTTGGCCTGGACCTCGTGCCGCGCAATGATTGAGCTTTGAAAACCGCTCTCCTGCCCCGCCGCGGCAGACTTCCCAAGCGCATCCAGCCCGGCCGCCAAACCGGCGGCGCCCATCACGCGAAACCAATCCCGTCGATTGACCCCATCTGCCATGGTCATGGTACTCCCCCGATCCTGAAAACTCACTCACAATCTTGTTGCGTTCGATTTCGATTCGGATATCGTCCACGCACATCTCACACGATGCTGCAAAAAGTCTTGGCGCTTTCAGCGTTCCCTCGCGCAGAGGATGAATCTTGCTTTGGGCCGTCTTGCCAACGCAGAGACGGCTCCGGACCGCACAGAAGTCCGGTTGAACCGCCCCAAGAAGCATTCGTCTCCAGAAATCCATCGACCGAGCAGCGCATCAAAGCCGTCGCGATTGGTCCCGTCCTGCCCGGTCCGAGCTTTGCCTTGCCCCTTGCGGCATAGCCCTTTCACGCTGACGGCTGATACACCTTCAGCCCGTCTGACCTCGCTCCTGCGCATCCGGGATCACGGCGTCGCCGACCAGGCTCCGTCGAAGGTGGGAAGCGTGTTCTGGGTTTCAACCAGCAAGAGGTTTACTTCCCGAAAAAGGGAAACAGGACCGTCGTCAACTCCTTACGGCTCGGCTGCC
>JAADHY010000479.1:6467-10837 GCA_013151585.1 Planctomycetota bacterium | reverse complement strand
CATTAGCGTCGCACCGCAGCAGCCCGCCGCCAGCTTCGACGGCCTTCCGAAGCGCGTGGATTCGTTCGGCGGGCAAGGGACGCGGCCCGTCTGCGGCCGCAGGCCGAGCACTTGGCGCGGCGTTTTCCTCCGCCAGTGTCTTCACCTTTCCCGCGGCGAGCCTTTCGGAATTCTCTGGTCCGACGGTGCGTCCTCGACCAGCTCTTCGCGTCTGCGCATCACGACCGCAGCCCGGCAACGTGCAAACGCTCGCGACCAACAACGCCACCGAGCACGCCCAGGCCGCCAACATCGTCCGGAATCGCAGCGGAGTTCGAAGACGGATCACGAGTCTTGTTCTTCGCCTAACCGTTTCCGCACCGGCCTACAGCGTCCAAGGGGGACGGAGCGACCGGCGGAGCATCGCCCGAACTCGTTCGCTACCGCCGACCAACTCCTGTTTCACCGGGTCCCACACGATCTTTTCGCCTGTGCGCACAGCAATGTCACACAAGTGGCTGATGACGTCACTGCGCACGGCATCGCGCAGGTTCGAAACGGCTGCCTTCGGATCCCCCTTCCTGATGGCATCGATAAAGTTCCCCTGCTGCGAGCGGCTGACGAGCAGTTGGCAGTGATCCAGGTCGAGTTTGGTCTTCAGCGGGTCGCTGGCCGCGTTGCGGCCGCGACTGCGGGCCACCTGAATCCAGCCGTCGGTGCCAATGAACTTCGTCCGTTCCGCACCGGGCCGAAAGATCAAGTCGACTTCCCCCAGCTTGATCTTCATATCCCAGTTGTAAACCGTGTCATAAAGGCCTTTGGTCGGAACGACGCCCGTACCTTCGACGACGATCGGGCCGCTCAGGTCGGCGTCGCATCCCCAGACCATGATGTCCAAGGGATGGGCGCCCCAACCGGCCAAGTATCCGATCGATTGGTCGTAGATCCAATACGTTCCCGGCGGCTTGCAGCGGTCGACAGTGTAAGGTTTGCGGGGAGCCGGCCCCAACCACATCTCATAGTCGAATCCGGGCGGGACGGGCACTTCTTCCGTGGATCCGCCTTCGCTACCGTTCGGACAATCGACTTCAATGGCCACGATCTTGCCGATCGCCCCGCGACGCACCAGTTCGCAACCGAGATGGCAGTGAGCCATGCTTCGCTGCTGCGTGCCGTACTGGAACACCGTCCCTGCTTCCTCGAAAACTTCCTGACACACCAGGTTGTGGTGGATCGAAATTCCCAGGGGCTTCTCGACGTAGGCGTGCTTTCCTGCGCGAGCGGCCATGATCGCGATCGGCACGTGCCAATGATCGGGCGTGGCCACGACGACAGCGTCCACGTCGGATCGATCCAAAATCTCGCGGAAGTCACGGTAGGCCTTGCCCTGGCAGAGCTTGGCGAGAGCTTCCCGGCGGTCCTGATAGCAATCGGAGACGGCGACGCTTTGAGCTTCGCGGATGCGCTGGAAGGCCCGGAACAGCGACCGGCCGCGATTGCCGACGCCGATGTGACCGACCGTGACCCGTTCGCTGGGCGGAGCCTTTTCGGCGTTCCCCAAAGCGGTCGAGGGAATGATCATCGGAGCGGCTAAGCCAGCAGCCGCAGTCCACCCCGCCTTCTTCAGAGCCTCGCGGCGAGTGACGCGTTTCGTAGCCATGACTTTCTCCCTTTCGCCGTTTGCATTTCGTCCGGTTCGATGGCGTTCGCTCACGAACAGCTTATCATGACACCGTGCCGCCGCAAACAGAATGGAGGAAGCGCCGACGCCGGTTCGTCCCTGTCGCCGTGCGAGGCCGGACCGATCAGCCCCAAGCCGCGTCATCCGATCAACTTCTGAAGTCGGGCAACGGCTTCCTCCACGTTCTCGCGACTGTTGAAAGCGCTCAGCCGGAAGTATCCTTCGCCAGCGGCGCCGAAGCCGCTGCCCGGCGTCCCGACCAGGTGAGCCCGCTCCAACAACTGGTCAAAGAACTCCCAACTGTCGGTCCCATCCGGCGTCTTCAACCAGACGTAAGGAGCGTTTTCCCCCCCGTAGACGCGCAGGCCGATTTTCTGCAGCCCTTCACGCAGCAACTGAGCGTTCTGCAGGTAGAACCCCACTAACTGGCGGATTTGCTGCTGGCCTTCCGGTGAGTACGCCGCCTCGGCCGCCCGCTGGACGACGTACGCCACGCCGTTGAATTTCGTCGACTGGCGTCGGTTCCAAAGTCGATGCAAATCCACTCGTTCGCCCGCCGCCGTCCTTCCCGTCACGGTTCGCGGGACCACGGTAAAGGCGCAACGGGTCCCGGTGAATCCCGCGTTCTTGCTGAAGCTGCGGAATTCGATCGCCACTTCCCGCGCCCCGTCAATCTCGTAGATCGAATGGGGAATCTCCGGATCGGTGATGTACGCCTCGTAGGCAGCATCGAACAGGATGACCGCCTCGTTCGCTCGAGCGTAATCGACCCACTGTTTCAGAGTCTCCCGCGACACCACCGTTCCGGTCGGATTGTTGGGGTAACACAAATAAATGACGTCGACCCGTTGGTCCGGCACTGACGGAACAAAGTCGTTTTCCTCGGTCACCGGGATGTAGACCAATCCCGGGTATCGTCCTGATCCATCGGCCGGTCCCGTCCGACCGGCCATCACGTTTGTGTCGACGTACACGGGATAAACGGGATCGATCACCGCAACCACGTTGTCTGGACCAAAGACGTCCAGGATATTCCCGGTGTCGCATTTCGCCCCATCCGATACAAACACTTCGTCGGGCGAAATGTCGACACCGCGCGCACGATAGTCGTTTTGCACGATCGCTTCACGCAAGAATTCATACCCTTGCTCCGGACCGTATCCTCGAAATGTTTCTCGCCGCGCCATCTCATCGACGGCCCGATGCATCGCCTCGATGATCGCTGGCGGCAGCGGCTCGGTCACGTCGCCGATCCCCAACCGGATGACTCGAGCTTGTGGATTAGCCTCGCAAAAAGCCGACACCCGGCGTGCAATCTCCGGAAATAAGTAACCAGCTTTCAGTTTCAAAAAGTTCTCGTTGATGCTTGCCATCGTTGTGCCTTTGAGAATGCTCCTTTTCTAGGACTCATCCTGAATGACCTTGCCGCCAAGTACTGCCGTTCTTGCCCGAACAGCAGGCGACACGCAAAAAGCGACCTTCGTTGCCCGGACCAAACTACAACAAACACAGTAAAGTTAATTATCTTTACTTGGTATTTGTGTTTCACGATCCTCCTCTTGCAACCAACACTACTCATCCGGCGTTTCACTCGCAAGTGACATGGCCCGCAGGGTTTGCCGTCGCACCGATTGAACGACCGCGGTCGTATCCCGCAGAGACCCGTTCGACCATTCCCCCAACAGCCTGCGAAACCCTGCCCAAGTAGGCCCTCGAAAGCCCTGCTTGTTTCCATTCTTTCAGGCGGTTGGCTTGCTGGGCGGGCCGGCCACTCGCTAAGCTATGGGCCACTTTCGTGAAAAGTTTGTGTCAGGTCCGCCCATCGGACATTGTCCGTACGGTTCGCATTGACCGGCCGCATTTCGGTTTGGGGCGTGGCTTAGACGTCTATTCGGCGGAGTATTTTAAAAGAGCGATCTCCGCAACCGGTTAAGCTTTAACAAGGTCAATTAAGGGGATGAACTATGAGCGTGCTTGTTGGAAAAGAAGCTCCCGATTTTACCGCGCAGGCTGTGATGCCGGACGGCTCGTTCAAAGAGATTAAGCTGTCTGACTATCGCGGTCAGTATGTGTTGCTCTTTTTCTATCCGTTAGACTTCACGTTCGTTTGTCCGACGGAAATCATCGCTTTCTCCGATCGGGCGAACGAATTCGAGGATATGAACGTCCAGATTCTGGGGGCCTCGGTCGACAGTCACTACACGCATTTGGCGTGGCGAAAAGTACCGCGCAGCGAGGGAGGACTGGGCGACATTGCTTACCCGCTAATCGCGGACCTCAGAAAAGACATCGCCGAAGCATACGACGTGCTTCTGGAGGACGCCGGGATTGCGCTGCGGGGTCTATTCCTGATCGACAAGGAAGGGATCGTCCGGCATCAGGTGGTGAATGACCTGCCGCTCGGCCGCAGTGTGGACGAGGCTCTTCGGATGGTGAAAGCTTTGCAATACTTCGAACAGCATGGGGAAGTGTGTCCGGCGAACTGGCAGGAGGGCGCGCGGACGATCAAGCCCGATCCCGATCAGGCCAAAGAGTTCTTCAGCGCTGAGTACAGTGGCTAGTTTGGGCCGTCCCTTCTTCTTAGAGTTAGAGGCCCTTTCAGAATCTGCGCCCCATCGACCTTTGGGGACCTGCGGTCGAGCGATGTGCGGGGTCAGCAGCCCGGCGCACAACGTTGGGGCCGGATTTTGAAATACGTTCTTGGAGCACG
>JAADHY010000479.1:0-6447 GCA_013151585.1 Planctomycetota bacterium | reverse complement strand
CCTGCATATAACGTGTGGCTGCAGCGGAGAAAACGCTGCGGTTCGGGGGGCGAGGATGCGGTGGTCCGCTTTGACGCTATCGTTGTTTTTGACGGTGGGGCCGACAGTCCATGCTGATACAGGCGCAAGCCGAAGACACACTGTCAGGCCGGGGCAGTCGCGTCAGGTCACTTTGAACGAGAAGGCGGACGGCTATCGCGGCATCTGGTACATGAACCAGCCGTCGCACGATCAGTACGTCTACAAGTACAGTGGCGGGCTGGGGACCTATTGTGCCAAACATCGGCCATTCGCCGTCTACTGCGCGCAGGTGCGAAAGACGTTTTTCTGCTACGGTGGGACCACGGCCGATAGCAACACCCATCTGCTGCACATGGTCTCGTACTTCGACCACGCCACCGGCGAGGTGCCAAGGCCGACGATCCTCTTGGACAAACAGACGTCCGATGCCCACGACAACCCGGTCATTTCGGTCGATGGGGACGGTTACATCTGGGTTTTTTCTACGTCGCACGGGCGGAGCCGGCCATCTTATATCCATCGAAGCGTTCGGCCGTACCGGATCGATCAGTTCGAGCAGGTTCATGCCGTGCGTTTGACGGACTCGGGGCCTCAGCCGATCACAAACTTTTCGTATTGGCAAGTGTGGTACGTGCCAGATCACGGTTTCGTCTGCTTTTTCACGATCTACGGTGCCCCGGCAAAGCGGACGCTTTTTTTTGCGACCAGCCGTGACGGCGTCACTTGGCGCCGGTGGACTTGCTTGGCTGCCATCGAAGAAGGCCATTACCAGATCAGTGCCGCCACCTCGCAGAAAGCCGGTACGGCGTTCAACATGCATCCACGCGGCCGGGGGCTCAATTGGCGAACGAACCTGTACTATCTCGAAAGCACTGACGGAGGCAAAACCTGGCAAACAGTAGACGGTCAACCAGTGGAGGTGCCGATCACGGATGCGGATAGCCCTTGCCTGGTCTACGACTACCGGACCGAAGGGCTGAACGTCTACTTGAAGGACATCCGGTATGACGCGTGCGGGCGGCCGGTGATCCTGTATCTGACGAGCCGGGGGTATCAGGCGGGGCCGCAAAACGACCCGCGAACGTGGACAATTGCCCGATGGACCGGGCAGCAGTGGCAAATCCGGCCGGCGATGACATCCGACAACAACTACGACATGGGCTCGTTGTACTTGGAGCCGGACGGAACGTGGCGGATCATCGCTCCCACAGAAACTGGCCCGCAGCCCTATAATCCAGGCGGTGAAGTGGCGATGTGGGTCAGCCGGGACGAAGGAACGCATTGGTCGCTGATGAAACGGCTAACCGGAAACAGTCCCCGCAATCACACTTACGTGCGTCGTCCAGTCCACGCCCATCCCAAGTTTTACGCGTTTTGGGCGGACGGTCACGGACGGAAGCCTTCGAAATCGCATCTGTATTTCTGCACCAAGCAAGGAGCGGTCTTCATGCTGCCGCGACAGATGAAATCCGATCGGGAAAAGCCGAGACAGCTCGCTCCGTGAGCCAACCGTTCGAGGCCGGACGTCGGTCTGCTCTGCGCCGTACTGGCTTTCGTTGAGCCACCTCATCGCGCGGCGCGATCGTTGCGGAAGGACTGTCGGTTTCAGTACGCTAAAGCATCATCCGAACGCTTACAAGGAGAAACCGATGGCGAATGAAGGCGGATGGACGCGGCGACAGTGGCTGCGTCACAGCGCGGCGGCGGGACTGGCGAGTTGGTGGGCGATGAGTGACCACGCCTCCGCGACCCGTGCAGCGGAAAAACAGAACGATTCGGACAGCACCTACCGCGTTTATTTCGGCGACCTGCACAATCACAACGCGGTGGGCTATGCCAAAGGTTCGCTGCAGCGCACGTTTGAGATCGCGCGAAACCATTTGGACTTTTTCGCTTTCACGCCGCACGGCTGGTGGCCGGACATCGGCCACTACGAAAAGGGCATTGAAAAGAAATGGCTCGACGGGTTCGAAGTGACCCGACAGCACTGGCCCGAGGTGTTGGAGATGGTGCGACGGTTCGACAAACCGGGCACTTTCGTCGCCATTCCCGGCTTCGAATGGCATTCGACGTTCTTGGGAGACTATCACATCCTCTTCCCCAGCGTCGAGGTGGCCGAATACGTGCGCATCAACGACTTGCGGCACTTTCAGGCGTTCGCAAAGGAGCGCGGCGCGATCATGATCCCCCATCATCCGGCCAATCGGGCGGGTCATCGTGGAGCGAACTTGAAGTGGCGGGATCCGGAAGTCTCGCCGGTGCTGGAAATCTTTTCGGAATGGGGCTGTGCCGAGCACGACCGGGCTCCTTCACCGTACATTCGGCACACTGAAGCCGGACGCTGGACGCGAAACACCTTGCAGTATTACCTCGCGCAGGGCCACCGGATCGGCGTCATCGCCAGCACGGACGATCATTTGGGGTATCCGGGCGCGTACCGGCAGGGCCTGGCGGCCGTATGGGCCAAGAAGTTGACGCGCGAAGCGATCTTCGATGCCCTGCGGAACCGCCGCACGTACGCCGTTTCGGGCGACCGCATTGAGTTGGACTTCCGTTTGAACGGCCGAGTGATGGGGCAAGAGTTGCCGTACGTGCGCGAGCGGCGGCTGAGCGTTGCGGTGGAAGGGTGGGACCAGGTCGACCGGGTCGAGGTCCTAAAGAACAACCGCGTCATTCATCGCGACTTTCCCATGGACCGGATACCCAGTTCGGCAAGCTGGAAAGAGCCGGTCGCGGTGCGGTTCGAGTGGGGGTGGGGCCCCTGGCCCGCCCTGGACATGACTCGCACCTGCGACTGGGAGATTCACATCTGTTTGGAAGGGGGCAAGCTGGTCGACTTCCAGCCGTGTTTCGTGACCGGGCCGCTGGATGAAAAACGACGCGACCGCATAGTGGCGCATTCGGACCGTCATCTGCGGATTCAGTCCTTCACGGCCCTGCGACAACAGTTTGAAGACTATTCCCAAAAGGGCGTTGTGCTGAAAGTGCTTGGCGGTCCGGACACACGAATCACCGTGCAGCTCACCTCGCCCACTCGGGTCTCCCTCACGCGAACCTTCCGCCAATTGACCGAAAGCAACGAGATGCTTTTCACGGGCGAGTTTCCGAAAGAATCGGCCATGCTGCACCGGCTCGTCTTTGCCGACAATTACCGAACCAGTTTTGAACTGGCCGACATCGACGACGGCGAGGCGGACAACTGGTATTACGTGCGCGTGGTCCAAGCGAACGAGCAATTTGCGTGGTCGAGCCCGATTTGGGTTGAAGCGCGAGCGTGATGCCGGCAGGGGCTGCTGCCGGTTCCGCGTGAGGCTGATCGAGTGCAATCACTGGCGCAGGCCGCCCCAGCGAGTGTGCCAGCCATGTCTCGTGTTTTGCTGTTCAACATGCCGTTTTTCAACCTGCGTTGGCCGAATCTTGGCCTGAGCTTGTTGAAAGCAGGACTGAAAAGGCGTGGCATCGGTTGCGATATCGCGTATTTGAACTTCGATTTGGCCGAGCGGATTGGGACGGAACATTACACCTGGATCGCTGACTGCTTTGCTTTCGTGTTGGGCGGTGAGCGACTTTTCGCCCTCGACCTTTTCGACGGCCTGCCCGACGACGAATCGTTCTACCGCGAAGTGCTTTTGCCGGCCGATCCCGAAATGTCTCGGGACGATTTCCGCTGCTATCAATCGCTGAAGCGGCACATAGGGCCGTTCCTGGATCAGGCGGCCGCTGCGGTGGATTGGAGCCAATACGCGGTCGTGGGGTTTTCGACGTCGTTCCAGCAGACGCTGGCGTCGTTGGCTTTGGCGCGGCGGATCAAGCGGATTGCCCCGGACGTGGCGATCGTTCTCGGCGGTGCGGCCTGCGAGGGTCCCATGGGGATCGAACTGCTGCGTCAGTTTCCGCAGGTGGACTTCGTCTTTCTTGGCGAGGCGGACGAAACCTTTCCCAGATTCGTGCAAACCGTGCTGGCGGGCCGGACGCCAGGCAACCTGCCGGGCGTGGTAAGTCGCGATTGCTTGCCCGTGGACGATGGCAGAGATCCATCGGCAACCGGTTGCGGTGTCGGCTCCGAGATGGTGGAAAACCTCGACGCGCTGCCCTTTCCCGATTTCGACGACTACTTCGAGCGGCTGCAGCAGAGTCCGCTTCGAGACGAGATCGACCCGATGTTCTTCTTTGAAACCGCTCGCGGGTGTTGGTGGGGCCAAAAGCATCATTGCACCTTTTGCGGGCTGAACGGGGCGACGATGAGCTACCGCAGTAAGTCGCCCGAGCGAGCACAAAACGAGCTCACGCATTTGGCCGCCCGCTACCCGGTCCGGCGTGCCTGCGCCGCGGACAACATCCTGGACTTCCGGCACTTTCGCTCGCTGCTGCCGATGCTGCGTGAGGCTCGCCTTGAGCTGCAGTTCATCTATGAAGTTAAACCGAACCTGACTCGAGAGCAGGTGCGGTCGCTGTTGGAAGCGGGGCTGGGTGGCGTTCAACTGGGCATCGAGACCTTCAGCACGCCGATCCTCCGGCAAATTCACAAAGGGGCAACTGCTTTGCAGAACCTGCGCACGCTGAAGTGGTTCACTGAGGCCGGCGTTGAGGTGGAATGGAACCTGCTCTACGGGTTTCCTGACGAAGACCCCGACGAGTACCGTCCTTTGGCCGAGTTGCTTCCGTCGCTGTTTCACTTGGCGCCGCCGCTGGCCATCGGGCGAGTCCGGCCGGATCGCTTTTCGCCTTACTTCCAGTGGCCGGAGCGGTACGGGATCGAGAATCTGCGCCCCCACCGGGCGTTTCGATTCGTTTATCCGTTCGACGAGAGCGTCCTCCGCCAGATCGCGTACTACCACGAGTTCGACTACGCGGACGGGCGAGAACCACTCCGTTACGCGGCTCCGGTCGTCGAAGCCGCGCAAAGGTGGCAACAGCTCGCCGGCACCGTCACTTTCCGCTTCTTCGACCGCGGCGACGGGACGCTGATCCTTCACGACACGCGCCCGTGTGCCACAAGTTTTCTGACATTGCTGACCGGGCTGGACCGAAGAATCTATTTGGCCTGTGACGCCGGCTGTACGCTGTCGCGGCTGACCGAGCTGTTGCAGAGCCAAGCGAGCAGTGCCGCTCCGTCGTCTGCGGTCGACTCGGCCGACATCCTGCGCAGGCTGCGGCGTCTGGTCGCGAGCCGCTTGATGGCGTATGTCGACGACCACTATCTAAGCCTGGCGATCAATTCCGAATCGGACCTCGTCGGGCACTCGTGAGGATCGCGCGGAACGTCTCGATCAGCTCGGCGATCCTTGAAGTTCTGCCGCCGCTGCGGCATGCTGGTGACAGGCTCATGAAGAGGACGGACTGGCTCTGTTGTCGTGCGCCTTTGCGGGTGACCGACCAGCCGATTGGGAACCGAGAAATGCGAAACCGACGCAGACCTTGGCACGACGCCGATCGTAAGACCGCAGAAGACTTTCGCTCGCAGTGCCGTTCGGTTTTGAGCCGGCGGAGCTTCTTGACGCTGGTCGGGGCCACGATTGGGACAGCGGCTCGGCGAGCGACGGCTGTCGAGGGAACAGAAGACCGTTTGGTGCGCAGTATTCCCTCTGGTCGGTTCCGCCTTTGTTACGCGCCGCATTTGGGGCTTTTTCCACGGCTCGGGGGTTCCGACGAAGCCGACCAGGTGGCCTTTCTGGCCGATCAGGGCTTCGGGGCGGTGGAAGACGTTGGGTGGCGAGCCCGGCCGCTCGCAAAGCGCCGGCGGATCGTTTCCGCCATGAATCGCTACGGGATGACGCTGGCGAACTTCGTTGCTTGGGCCGATTATCAGCAGCCCTCGTTTGCACGCCCGCTCGCCCAGATGCGTGAGCGGCTGCAGCGAGAAATCATCAGGGCGCTGGAAGTCGCCCGCGAGGCGGGAGTCCGTTCGATCACCGTGCTGCTCGGCCGGCGCGACCGGCGCATTGCGATGTCGCATCAGGTTCGCTGCGCCATCGACAACGTGCGGTTTTGCGTCGAGCTATGCGAGCGCGCAGGCGTGACCTTGCTGATCGAGCCAACCGGTTGGCCCGACCAGTGGTCAACCGGGCGAATGCTCATCGCGTCCGTGGAAGACGCCGATCGCATCTGCCGCGCGGTCGCGAGCCCCTATTGTAAACTCGTTTTCGATGTGTACCGGGAGCGGCGGGCCGGTCGCGATCCATTGACAGAGCTCCGGCTTCGTTGGACGCGGATCGGGGCGATTCAAATGGCTGACTTTCCGAATCGGACGGAGCCGGGCACGGGCGTCATCGACTTTGAGCGGGTTTTTGCGTTCTTGATTCAACAAGAGTTTTCGGGATTCATCGGCATGGACCATGGTCGATCCCGGCCAGGCGTCGCCGGCGAATGGGCCGTGTTGGCGGCCTATCGGAGGCTCGACCGGACGTACGCAACATGATGGTCACT
>JAADHY010000595.1 GCA_013151585.1 Planctomycetota bacterium | reverse complement strand
CAGATTGTCATTGGCGACGGAATCTGCTCTAATTCGTTCAGAGCCGGCTGATCGGGTCGAGAATTCGGGAGGTAGTCCGCACAATCGATTTCGCTGTCGCATTCTTTTGTAGCGAGTTTTCCGGAAGGCCCGCTTCAAAGGAGTGGGCTTTGTTTTTTGCGCCCCCTTTTCACTCCGGTGGCTAGGTGCGCTGTTTTCGGTTTGAGGCCCCCTGTGCCCAAACATGTCCCAGACCAAAAGGAGGTCTCCTATGCTTACAGTCAGTGAATCCGCTTGCGAGCTGATCGGCCAGCTTCTCATTGAGGTGCAGGCCACGGAGGGTTTCGTCGTACGGATCGTGCCCGGCGAAACAGGGCTGTTCTTGGCAATCGACCAAATCCATCCCGGCGATGCGACCTATGAACACGAAGGCAAGCCGGTTCTGGCCGTCTCGCAAATCCTCGCCGATCTGCTCGAAGACCAGACGCTCGACGTCCAGGATACGCCCTCCGGCCGCGAGCTGACGCTGGTCCCGACGCTCGAAACGGATGGCGAGCCGGAACTCGAGTCCGAATGAGCAAATGCCGATGGGATGTTTGCGCCACGCCGCCTTGTTTGAGAGCCCGCTTCGCGTCCGACCGATCGGATTCCTGCCTCGGTGGAAAAGGGACTGACCGACGGGGCGAATTTCTCTACTAGGATTCCGCCGCCGTTGATCAATCCGGCTTTGACCACGCTTCCAAGCCTGACCAGTTAAACCGGCAAACTCAACGGCAAGGCGGCTCCGGCTGCGGATTTGGACGTCGCCAGTCAGGTCGCCCGGCCGGCCCAAAGACCGTTGAGGCTCACAGGTCGGTCGCGAGCTTCATGGAAATGGGGCCGCCCGCTCGAACAGACAGACGGTCCCCCAGGTTTCAGAGGAGATGCCATTGTTTCGGTGCCAGATTTGCCGTACCGTCGTTTCAAGCGGCGTACGCAGCCAAAAGCTGATTGTGAAAACACGAGAGAAGACCTATGCGGCTCGAGAACCCGCTCCCAAAGCGGGGCGGTACTCCCGACGCCGGAATCGACACAAATCCAAGCAAGTTTACGATCGGGGTGGACACGGCCGTGAAATCGTGCGCGAACTGACCGTCTGCCCAACATGTGCTGAGAAGTATGAGTGATTTGAGGGGAAAGACTATGTGGAAAACGATTTCATTTGCAGGATTGGCTCTGTTCTTGGGCGCCTCGATGGCAGCCGCTCAGCAAGACAAGCAGCCGGCTGCGCCCCAACTGGATGTCTCGTTGACGACACCGAAGCAGAAGGTCAGTTACGGGATCGGCCTGAGCCTGGGACGAAGCTTGCAACGAGACGGTTTGGATATTGATCCGAACCTCATCTTACGAGGCATTCAAGACGCGATGGCCGGCCGGGAGCCTCTGGTTTCGCTGGATGAGCTGAAAGCAGCGTTCCAGCAGCTTCAGGCACAATTGCAGGCAAAACGCGCTGTGGCCGCAAAAGCTGAAGCCGAAAAAAATCGACGATTGGGTCAGCAGTTCCTCGAAAACAACAAGAAGAAAAAAGGCGTGGTCACTCTCAAGAGCGGTCTTCAATACGAGGTCCTCAAGTCGGGCAATGGCCCAAGGCCGAAAGCGTCCGACCGGGTGAAAACGCACTACCAAGGTACTCTTATCGACGGAACGGTCTTCGACAGCTCGGTCGCTCGCGGCGAGCCCGCTGTTTTTCGTGTCGACCAGGTCATCAAAGGGTGGTCCGAAGCTCTACAACTGATGAAAGTCGGCGACAAGTGGCGGTTGGTCATCCCGCCGGAACTGGCGTACGGCGAACGAGGCGTTCCGCCGCGCATCGGTCCCAACGCGGTCCTGATCTTCGAGGTAGAACTGCTCGGTATCGAGAAGTAGCTGGTATTGCTCCCGCGAGAGACTGTGCAACGGCGATCGCATCACACCGAGCTGGCGCGTCAGCCGGGGATAGCTGTTTCGTGGGGCTTTTATCTCGCCGTTCCTCGCTAGCGCATCGGACTGTGGCGGCGGGTTTTATCGCATGAGCTTTTCCTGACCGACCGCTGTGTTGTTCTAACACGCTGCCGTCTGCGACTTGCTCGTCCCACTCGCTCTCGTCTCTGCGGGAGCGGTGCGCGCCGCGAGTCTTCCAGCGGGATGTAAACCGCGGAGCGTTTATAAGCCATAAGCAAGGCCCGCTGACGGACGAGCGGAGGGCAACGGAAACGTTTCGGACGCGGAGCGACCCGCGACTTCATGAATCACCGGTCACCCCCCTAGCCGACCGCAGATCTGGGCAACTTGGGCACACTTCGACGCACGAAGGACATCCCACGTTTTTCAACACGAACTCCGCCAGCTCCTTCGGCTTCTCGATTCTGCTGGCCGCGATCTCGCCGAAATCGACCGGGTGGCTGGCGGCGAACGAAGTGATCCCCAAACCGCCGATTCCCGAGGGTTCGCTACGCTCAACCCGGGCACTCGTCCTCCTCGTCAGACGCAAAGACCGAAAAAGTCTAGCCTCAGGATGGCCGTCGGCTGTACGCTATGGCCCAACTGCGGCGTTGCACGGTCGGATGCGGACGTCGAAAGGAAGTGGCAGGAAGGGCGTTGATCATGGAGAAAGGCCTCCAGGTAGCGATTAGGGAGCATCGTCGAGGGAACGTGAGAGAGGCCGAACGGCTGTACCGGGAGGCCTTGAAAGACGAAACGGTCCGCGATGATGCGAGCAAGTTGCTGGCGGCTATGCTGCTGCAACAACAGCGCTTTGTTGAGGCGGCCGAGTTGTTGCACGAGTTGGCGGAACGGAATCCGGGGTCGGCCGAGGTCCACAACAATTTGGGGGTGGCTTTGAAGGCGGCCGGCCGGCGGCGCGAGGCTGCAGAGGCGTTTGAGCGGGCGCTGGCATCTGACCCGCGGTACAGTCAAGCGTGGTACAATCTCGGCCTATTAGTCTTCGAAAGCGGGCACCCGGCCGAGGCGGAACCTTGCTTTCGAAACTGTATTGCGCTTTGTCCGAGTGATACGGATGCCTACTGGCAGTTGGCCGCCGTGCTAAGCGCACAGGGTCGGCGGGACGAGGCTGAAGCGGTCTACCGCCAGTTGCTGGAAGTTCAGCCGAGCCACGTCGCAGCGATGGTCAACTTGGCGGGGATTCTGGTCCAGCGTCAGCGTTGGGACGAAGCCGAGACGCTGTTCCGCGACGTGCTGCGGTACAAGCCGGAATTCGCGGAGATCCATAGCAACTTGAGCTATGTCGCCGAGCAGCAAGGAAGGTTCGAAGAGGCGATCGAACACGCTCGCCGCGCCCTCCGGCTCAAACCCAGCTTGGCCGACGCACACAACAACTGGGGGGTGGCTCTTCGCTCTCTGCATCAGCTTCAGGAGGCTTGTCAGCACTTCGAGCAAGCGTTGCGGCTTCGTCCGGACTTTGCGTTGGCCGAGTTTAATCTGGCCACCACGCGGCTTTTGTCTGGCGATTTCACCGAGGGGTGGCCCGGATATGAGCGGCGATTCGAAGCGGCCGGGCAGACGCCCCGTCGGTTTACGCAACCTCGGTGGGACGGCCGCTCCTGTCCCGGCCAATGCGTGCTGGTCTACTCCGACCAGGGCTTCGGGGACGCGATTCAGTTCGTGCGTTTCCTGCGGCTGCTGAAAGAACGAACACAGGCAACGGTCCTTCTGGAATCTCCGGCCGAGCTCGCGTTGCTGCTGGCAAATGTGGACGGTGTCGATGAAGTGGTGCGAGCGGGTGAGCCTTTGCCGGCGTTCGACTTTCATCTTCCGTTGGCCAGTGTGCCGGTCGTGCTCGATGCGGACGAAGCGATGATCCGCACCGACGTTCCTTATCTGCACGCCGCCGATACACCGCGCGCGGAACTGCAGCAGCTTTTGCATCAAGCGGGCTCCGGCAGATCGAAAGTGGGGCTCGTCTGGCAAGGCAACCCGGCTCAGCAACGCGATGCCTTGCGGTCTTGTCCTTTGGACCGGTGGCTGGAGCTGGCCGACGTTTCCGACATCTGCTTTTTCAGTTTGCAGACGGAGCCATCCGGCCGGGAGCAATTGATCGCTCTGGCCGACCGTTGGCCGATCGTCGATTTGGGGGCCCACTTGCGCGACTTCGCTGACACGGCCGCGGTCCTAGAACAGCTCGACTTGCTAATCAGCGTCGACACGGCCGCCGCTCATTTGGCCGGAGCGCTCGGCCGCCCCGTCTGGACGCTCCTTTGCCACACGCCCGACTGGCGCTGGCTGCTGGATCGCCCGGACACGCCTTGGTACCCGACCATGCGCCTGTTTCGCCAGCCACAATGGGGCGACTGGCCGGCGGTGATCCGCCAAGTGCGCGCCGAACTGATCCGCTGGGTCGAGCGGCGAGGTCACTCGGAACCGACTACGTGAATTTCGGTGGCGCTTGGAAAGCAATCGCGTCGCTCCGGACGCGTCATCCGGCCGCTGGCCCGCGCCTCATCGGGGCGCTTCACGCTCCGGAGGCTCGGAGCTGCATCAACAGCTCAGCAAAGCGGCGGAGAGCTTCCCGAGGAATCTCGTGCAAGCCGCCAAACGGGAGAAACTCGACCTGGAGCCCCGCTTCTTGTAGAAGGTCTCGAAGAGATTCCGCGGCCGCAAACGGCAACAGAGGATCGTTCCGGCCATGGCTTTGCAGAACTGGCATCCCGCGTCGACGCGGAGCCAGCCTCCGCCAATCGTCTTCACACAACAGCGTACCGGACCAGATGCAGAGGGCGGCTGGAGCGTCCTCCAACCGCAGCGTGACATCGGTGGAGAGCATCGCGCCTTGCGAGAAACCGCCGAGCACCACCTGTGCGGTGGCAACGCTCATCCGCTCGCACACGGCGTGGACAAGGTCCATCAGTCGGGCCCGGGCTTCGGCCAAACCCTCCGGCGTCTCACGTCGCATGTCAAGCAGTTCGCCTCGTTGCATCGCGGCGTTCAGGCGGTCCAAATCGATCATCCACCAAGCTCGACCGCCCGGCATCCCAACGTCGTCCAAGCGAAGAGGCGCCGCCGGAAAAACAAATCGGACCGCATCGGCCAGCTCCGGTCTTAGCAGAACCAACTCAGAGGCTACCGAGACCAAATCGGTTCCGGGTGCTCCGAAGCCGTGACACAAAATAGCCACTAGGTGAGGCGACGCGCCAGCAGGCAATGCATCGACAATCCGACAGGACAAGCCAGCTAAAATCTGAGACTCGTGATTCATGACGGTTTGAAAGTCGAAAAAGAGTTGAAAGGGCCAGGAGTCATACCGTGGGAGGATTGCGGCGTTTGGGCACGTTACGTCGCAGCATCCGGCTGCTTCCGGGACAAAAGTTTTTCCCCGTTTTCAACGGCCCTGCAAACCGAACGCGAAAAGGTCAATGCCATTGGGAAACTCACGAACTTTTCCGAGATCTGGCGGAAAGAGCAACCCACCCCCGCGGTTTTCATCCGCCCGATCCTCTGTTCTTTCTTGTCCAAGGTGGTGCAGGAGCACTGCAGCCCAAACCGCGTGCTACCGGGATACCAAGGGCTGAGCCTTTTGCCAGCGGCTTCGGCGATGGCCGAGCAGAAACGAGGCCCAAGTTGGTGCGTCTCCTTCCGGTGCATCGTTACGGTTCGACAACGGTCACTTCGCGTTCGAACGTCCCGTCGCCGTCGGCGTCCTCGCGCAGAAGGATTCGCTGGTGGACCGGATCGACTTCCAACTGCCGCACGCCACGGCCGTCGCGGCGCGTCTGAGTCCACGGCTCGGGCCATCGGGACAACTCCTGCCAGAACCGTTCCGTCGCTGGTTCCGGGCCACGTCCAGGTCCCACGGCCTGCGGTTGCTGATGGGGCCAAACGCGCGTGACCCATAAGACGGCTGCTCCGGCGGCCAACGTGAGCAGGATCGGAATCAAAGTGGATCGGCTTTCCGGTTCCGTCTCCGCAGCCAAGCCCTGGTGCTGCTCTACCGGGTCCCAAACCTCCTGATGATGGCTCGGCCAGGCCGCCGAATAAACGTTCGATGGTTCGGCTTCCGACTGCCAGTCCGTCTCATCCTCCTCGTGTTCCGCGATCAGCTCCCGTAGTACCGCTTGCGCGTGCTCCGCGTTTTCCTCCGGAACGCACAGCGAGTACCAAGTGAACCAGCAGCCGGCCATGGCGTCGAAGTTGCTGTGTTCCAGAATGCGGGTGGGCACGTCCAGCCGTTCGGCCAATTCATGTTCAAAAAAGCCCGCTTCGGCCGCCCATTTGAACCGAGCGATTCGGACGTAGCGCCGATGATCGTCGGGGGCCGGAGCGCGAGGGGCCCGACTCGTCTGGCCGGAATGCTCGTCCCACTCGGCCAGTCGCTGGCCACAGGCAGGACATCTTCGCATGGACAGGACCTCCTCGGCTGATGGTGGCCCGGACAGTCGTCACGGCCCTTCCGGAGGCTTGCCGTCGATCCAAGGACCGCCCAAGGACATGTAGTCCGGCTCT
>JAADHY010000596.1:1597-8050 GCA_013151585.1 Planctomycetota bacterium | reverse complement strand
GGGGGCTCCGACCGGAACTCGACACCGAGAAAACGCGAACATTGTTCGCGCTTTCAAACCGATGAGTGTCTAGAAACTATTGGGCCGCTCGGCAACGGGAATCACGTGGCCGTGGCGGAAGCTGCCAGCTTCTGTCGAACGGGCAATGGCCTGTTTCCCGGTGAGCCGATGGTCGCGACATTCGCTAAAGGGTTGCGGCACCGATGCCGGCCACATCGGCCGAAGTGATGCGCTTTGCCTCAACCCGGAACAGCGCGCGGCCGCAAACAAAGTCGCCTCGAATCTCCCACAAGGAGCGGGCTTCGGCAGAGCCAGGCCGGCAGGAGGATGCGCTGCACGCCCTGCGCGTCAGGACGCACCAAAGCACCAAAACGATGCTATTCTTCCGCGCCGCTCATTGCTCCACCGGAAACGTTTTCTTTCAGCCGTTCGTGCCGTTCTGTCTCGGCACGTCCACCCGCACGACCCGATGAAAGTGCAGTTCGACGGTCCGTTCCACGACGCGACGCAAGCCTTCCACCAAACAGGCTGGTTCATGGTCCGTCTGCCCCATCCGCTTGATTTCCTCCAGCGGTGTCCCCGGGAAAACGGTGAATGTGCTCTGGTGAATGATTTGATCGCCCGCGTCCAGCTCGGGCACGATGAAATGCACGGTAGCCCCGTACGTCAGCATATGGTGCTCGTACGCGTCCTCGTACGGATGAGCCCCTGGGAACGCGGGGAGCAAGCCGTGATGCAGATTAATGATCCGGCCGCCCGCAAAACGCCAGCAAATGCCCGGCGGTAGAATTCGCATGTACCGCGCCAGCACGATGTAATCGACGTCGTACTGGTCGAACAGTTCAACCAGCCGATCGTTGTCCGGCGTGCCGTTGGCGTCGCCGATGTTATGCCAGTCGATGCCAAACTGTTCGGCAATGCCGCGGCAAGTATCCCGATTGCCGATCATGACGGCGACGGTCGCTCGGAGCCGCTTGTCCCGGATCGCTCGTAGGACCGCCAGCGGCGGTTCCGTGCGGTAGGTGGTGCAGAGAGCCAAACGCGGCGGGCGGTCGTGTTCGTCCCGAGACCAGGTCCGGACCGACAAGCCTTTATGCTCGCCAATGTCGCTCATCGCGTCACGCAGCGACTGAACAGTGCCTGCCGACTCGGGCCACTCGATTCGCAAAAGCATGGCGAAGAGCCGCTCGGCCCCGTGATCGTACATCTGGATCTCATAGATGTTCGCGCCGGCCCCGGTGACGTAGTGGACAATCGGGTCAGCCAACCCCCTGTTGTCCGGCCCGACGGCTGTGATGATCACCTGCATCAGCAAGGTCTCCTTTTGCTCCGTCCGCTCGGCATGTCCCTTTATGGCGAACCGACAGCCCATTCTGTCGGCCGTCGTCTCGTTCGGCCAGTCCGCCGGCCCGCCCCGAGAAAAGGTCCTTTGGCTTTCTCGGAAACAAACTTCCCCCCGAACTGCTTGCTTTAAACATGACAATCATAGAGTATCGGCTAGAATATGGCGACAAGACGGGCGGGCTGAACCGACGCTCGGGAAAGGCTTATGCGCGTTGTGCCAACCGCAGCGAGCTTACGGCGTCGAGAGGTCTGAAGTCCTTTCCGAATTGAGACGCACGGCGCGCTTCGTGATTTGGACGGCTGGTCCGGAAAACCTGGTCCCGTCTCTCGCTTCCGGGAGAGAGTGGCACACGCAGCAGGCTGGGTGAGGGGGCCCCTGACGGGCGCGGCCCGCGTTATCGCTGCCTGCGCCGCGGTTGTCGGCCAGGGCGGACGCCCTTCGGTGAGGTTCACCCCCACGCCGGGGGAGACGGGAGATCGTTTGGCGAGCCCGATTCCAGACACGCCCGTACGCCATGCGAACCGGTGGTGTCGTCCGAAAATGGGATTCCGTAGCAAACCGATTGATACGAACACGGAAAAGTACGGTGCATCGATGGAGGATGAGGGGACGAGTCGCAGCAGACAACTTTGGGCTCCGTGGCGGCTGCAGTACATCGTAACCACGGACGAGAAACCGCAAACCGGGTGCTTTCTGTGCCGGTATCGCGAGGCTGGGCCGGACCGCGACCAGCACGTCATTGCCCAAGACGACCAAACACTCGTCGTTTTGAACCGGTTTCCTTACAACAACGGCCATCTCTTGATCGCGCCGTGCGCCCACAAGGCCGAGCTGGATGAGCTGGACGATTCGGAGTTGCTCGGTTGCATGCGGCAGTTGCAGCGCATGACCCGGCTCCTCCGCAAGACTATCTCACCGGACGGCTTCAACATCGGGCTGAACCTGGGACGTGTCGCAGGGGCCGGCTTGCCGGGCCACTTGCACTGGCATTTGGTGCCGCGATGGCAAGGAGACACGAACTTCATGCCCGTGATTGCTGACACGAAAGTGATTCCCCAGTCCTTGGAGGCGTTGTCGGAGCTTCTTCGGTCGGCCTTGGCGGCGGAACCATAGCGAGAACGGAATAGTCCGGGACGGTGTCCGCCCCGGCGGAACCGCCGTGGCAGATTGACCTTTGTGGGCGAATTGTCTGGTCGGTTTTCATGAGGACGCTGGCGACCAAGAGGGTCATCGCGCTGCTTGGTTGTTATGTTCAGCGGCTGCTGGCAAAGTGGAACGCGGTTCGTTATGATGGGCCTAGTGGCTCGATCGACGCGGCCATCGCATGGATGGCTGGGCTGGGTGACTCTATCGGGCGTTCACAAGATGGGCGGGAAGGGGACGTCGGAGCGGATGCCGTAACTCGTTTTCTCGCCCGAGTTTCATCTGGCTGTGCGCCCGCTCCTAGACGGGACATGTCGTCCGCGGCAGGGGCGTAGCGGTGCGACAGACGGGCCCCGACGGGAAGGCGGACAGCGATATATGATCCTCCGGATAGGCCTCGGGCAAGGGGCTTGCCGAAAGGGTGTTTGTACGTATGGTCATATAAAGAAAGGAGGGGATCGCAAGGAGGGGGGCGATGGATTGGTGTGAGGAGTCGTTTTTCCATGCGGGCAATTTTTAGAGAAGCGGTGGGGCAATGATTCATCCGTCTGCTGGAAGGAAGAAGCCGAAGTTTCTGCTGATTGTGATCCGGGCGCTGTACGCTTTGGTCGCGGCAGGGGCCATTGCGACCTTTGTCAGCCCTGCGGGCGGGGGACACCCGATCCCAGAGGTAGACAAGCACCCTTTGGCTGCGTTTTTTATCTTGTTCGGGCTGACGCAGTTGGCCACGGTGTTGGACATCATGATCCGCCGGAAGCGGATTCAGGTGATCTCGGCCATCTATTTTGGTCTGCTGGTCGGTGTGCTGCTGAGCTACCTAGCGGTTTTGGCCATTCGGCCGGTCTTCGCCACGTTAAACCGGGAACACTACGTCGGTGGAGTCGGGATGTTGATCACGCTGATCGTGACCTATCTTTCCACTTCGTTCCTGCTTCAGACCAAAGACGATTTCCGGTTCGTGATTCCGTACGCGGAGTTTGTGCGAGAGCTGAAGGGCGGCCGTCCGCTGATCTTGGATACGAGTGCTCTGATCGATGGTCGCATAGCCGACGTCGTCGATACGAAGATTCTCGACAGCGAAATCCTCGTCCCGTCCTTCGTCTTACGCGAAGTTCAGGACATTGCCGACAGTCATGAGAAAAGCCGACGGGTCAGAGGGCGGCGCGGCCTGGACGTCTTGAGCAAGCTCCAGCAGAACCCGCATGCAGAAGTTGTCGTTTACGAGACCGACGTCAAGAACGCGCGGCGCGAAACCATCGACCAGCTTCTGATCCAATTGGCGAAGGACGTCAACGGACGAATCGTCACCAGCGACTTCAACCTGAACCGAGTCGCAACGGTGCAAGGAGTCGACGTCATCAACCTCAACGATGTCGCCAACTCGCTGAAGCCCCGCTTTCTGCCCGGTGACAGCGTCACCATCAAAGTCATCAAGGAAGGCGAGTCGCCCGGACAGGGGGTCGGTTATCTGGACGACGGCACAATGGTTGTCTGCGAGAACGCCGCCCATCTGATTGGCCGCGAGGTGACGTGTGTCGTGACGAGCGTGTTGCAGAGCAGTGCGGGGCGGATGATCTTTACGCGGCTGCCGGGATGATCGCCGAGAACGTCCGGCGGCCGGCGGCCGACCACCCGCTGAACCTGCTGCGTCTCCCGGTTTGATGCCTCACATCCTCTCGCAGACCGAGATGCCCAGAAGCTCAAGACCAAGTTTCAGCGCTCGCGCTGTCAAGTCGCAGAGCAGCAGCCAGCCGCGTCTGCGGTCTGCATCCTGTTCCGGAAGAATCTGGCATTCGTCGTAGAAGGCCGTAAATCGGTTCGCCGTCGCGAAAAGGTATTGGGCCAGGAAGTTCGGCCGACATTCCACGGCCGCTGCGTCGATCGCTTCCGGAAACTGCAGAAGCTGAACGACCAAGGCCCGCTCGACCGGCCGCTCAATCCGAATTGTTCCTCCTTCGCGACGCAGTTGCTCGCGATCGACCCCGCCTTTGCGGAAAATCCCGCAGATGCGAGCGTAGGCATACTGAATGTACGTTGCACTGTCGCCGTTCTTGGCCAGCATTTTGTCCCAATCGAACACGTAATCGCTCTCTCGGTTGTGCTTCAGGTCGGCGTATTTGATGCCTCCGATGCCGACGACTTCGGCCACGGCCGTCCGTGTCGCTTCATCCAACTCGGGACCGTCCGGCTTCGCGTCGTCGTTTTCGTCGACGATCGCCCGCGCTCGTGCAACAGCTTCATCCAGCAAGCTCTCCAACCCGACGGTATCACCGCTGCGCGTCTTGAAGGGTTTGCCATCGCGGCCGAGCACGGTGCCGAATCGCACGTGTCGGAAATCGATGTTGCCAAATCCCCACCGACGCGCTACCTCGAAAACCAACCGGAAGTGCTCGCTCTGACGAGCATCGACCACGTAAAGAATCGATTCGGCCTTCAGCTTCTCGCGCCGGTACTTGATCGTCGCCAGGTCCGTCGTCGCGTAGGTAAAGGCGCCGTCCGTCTTGCGGATGATCAACGGAGCCTCGTTCCCCTCAACAAAGACACACACCGCGCCCTCGCTCTCGGTGGCGATCCCCTTCCCTTGGAGCTCCTCGACCACTTCTTCCAACATCGGTTGATAGAAACTTTCGCCCAACGTCAGGTCGAAGGAAATCCCCAACCGATCGTAGATGCGCTGCAAAGCGTCCAGACAGCTCGGCAAAAACAGCTCCCAAAGACGTCGGTTCTCCTCGTCGCCCGCGTGCAGCTTGGCCGTTTCGGCGCGAGCTTGCTCCGCGATATCAGGGTACGCATCGGCCAGCGACTTCAATTCGGGAGACGATTCCACGGCAGCACAGGCGGCTTCGAGCTGCCGGCATCGTTCAGCCACCTCTTCCAGCGATTTGCGCAGCTTCTTCAGCGTTCGCGACCGTTGTTTGGGCTCGACGTCGGACGCTTTTTCGGCTGCCTCGATCTGCTTTCGGAGTTGAGCGAGTTGCTCTTGCTGAGCCGGCAATTCCCGTCGGGCGTCGTGGTAGCTGGAAAGTTGATGAACGAGCCGGTAAAGGCGAGCCAGCTCCTGGACCGGCTCCCGGCGGAAAGCCTCCGCGTCCAAGAAATGCTTGTAGCCGAAAATCAGCATTCCGAATTGTGTGCCCCAATCCCCAATGTGGTTGTCACCGATGACGCGATGGCCCTGGAACCGGAGCAGGCGGCACAGACTATCGCCGATGACCGTGCTGCGCAAGTGGCCCACATGCATCGGCTTGGCCACGTTCGGAGCCGAATAATCGACGACGTAGTTACGGGCCGTGGAAACGGCGACATGTCCAAGCCGTTCGTCCGTCACCAGGCTCGCCGTCGCTTGCTCCAACCAGTCTGTTCGAAGCCGCAAGTTGATGAAACCCGGCCCTGCAACTTCCGGCTCTTCACACAAATCCGACACGTCCAGCGACGCTACGATTTCGGTCGCTAGCTCTCGAGCATTCTGGCCCACTCGCTTGGCCAGTGGCATCGCAAAGTTGGCCTGAACGTCACCGAATCGGACGTCCTGAGCGCGGCGGACCATCGCCAAATAAGGTTCTGGGTCGTCGACCCACTGGCTCAACGGTTCGCGAAACCGGCTACGTAGTTCTTCCAGTATGTTCATGTTGTGACTTCTGCCTTCTCAATACGAAAAGGAGGGATGACGTAAACATGGGCACGCGACAGAGGGTGTAGGAATCCGGCCGTTGGGACGATCGGCCTCCATTGCGAACGTCGTCCCTTCTCCCTCCGTCGCCGGGGCAGAGGGGCACCGTACTGCTTGTATTGGAGGGAACCTCCATTCGGCTCGCCGAAGCCAGAAACTCAAATGGCAAATCTGCCGCCGGGCTCGCCTCGGCAACACGCGAAACCGGCGAGAAAGGATCGCTCCGACGGAGCTCGCGACTGAGACTTACATCCCCGCTCCCGCTTGCGGGAGAGAGTGGCTCGCCGAGGGCGAG
>JAADHY010000596.1:0-1582 GCA_013151585.1 Planctomycetota bacterium | reverse complement strand
ACAGAAGCCCGAACATTTCACAGAGCAGCCCGGTGGTTCGGGAGCAGGATCGTGCATGTCGGACAACGAACTCGGCAGCCAGAGCGCTTCCGGCCGGGCCGGGCACGCAGGACTAAGGCGAGTCAACCTCAGCGGCGTCTTCGTCCAGATAGGCTTGCCAGTCGACTCGTGGAGCGTCCGCCCACAGATGTTCCAGATCGTAGAGCTTTCGAGCCTCGGGCGTAAAGACGTGCAAGACAACGTCCCCGTAGTCTTGAAGAATCCACGTGCTGGAATCATAGCCCTCGACGCCCAGTCGCCTCGAGCCGAGCGATGTGAGCACGCGGTCCACTTCCTCGACCACCGCGTGCATCTGACGGCGGCTCGTTCCCGTCGCCAGCACGAAAAAGTCCACAATCGGCGTGATGGCGGTCAGGTCAAGGACCAGGATATCGCGTCCTTTATACTCGTCGGCAATGCGGGCGACCAGGCAGGCCTGCTTGAGGCTGCGCTGGCGTCGTCGCTGCTGCTCCTGCTCCAGATCGATCGACGATTCGCTAATCGGACTCCCCTCTTTCATGCTTTCGCAACGGGCCGTCCGCCCGACGGTCCGAATTCGGAGGCGGTTGGACGGCCGAGGCACTCGCGCGGAATGCCCCGGACGCCTTCCCGCCTTGAAGCCACTTAGCCTAGTAGAATAACTTCAAGCCGTATTGCACCACGAATCCCGCAAACACCACCGATACCATACTCATCAATTTGATCAAGATATTCAAGCTGGGGCCGCTGGTGTCTTTGAAGGGGTCGCCGACCGTATCGCCGACGACGGTGGCTTTGTGGGCGTCGGTCCCTTTGCCGCCGTGCGCGCCGCCCTCGATGTATTTCTTGGCATTGTCCCAGGCACCGCCTGCGTTGGCCATCATGATGGCCACGGCGAAGCCCGCCGTCAGGCCGCCACACAACATTCCCATCACGCCCCCAACGCCCAGCAACATGCCGACGGCCACAGGAACGAGCAAGCCCAACAGAGCCGGTAACACCATTTCTTTCTGAGCGGCGGCCGTGCTGATGTCCACACAGGCGGCATAGTCCGGGTCGGCCGTGCCTTCCATGATCCCTGGAATCTCACGGAATTGTCGCCGCACCTCTTCGACCATTTTTCCGGCGGCCCGTCCCACGGCTTTCATTGTTAACGCGCAGAAAACGAAGGCCAACATCACTCCCATGAAGATGCCCACCAACACCCCAGGGTTCATCACGCTGACGTTGTAAAACCGCACGAAATCAGGCATCGTCGCCGTTCGGTTACTGACCGCCAGACCGGCATCCAGCAGCTCCTGCAAATCCACCGTCACCGTACCGCCGGTTTCCACTTGGGCGATCTCTTGCAAGCTGGCCGGCCCTTTCGCCGCCATCTGGGGGAAAATCAGGTACGTCGTGTTTGGAGCGTCCTCTTTCTCTCGGACGGCGATGACGCTGTCACTGATCTTCAACACATTCGCGTGGGATAGATCGTCACTCACGGCCACCAGCGGCGCTTTGTGTGCCCACCGTTCGAAACCCACGCGGACCTCTTCGACATAAGCCGCCAACAGGGCCAACG
>JAADHY010000133.1 GCA_013151585.1 Planctomycetota bacterium | reverse complement strand
CCACTCAAGAGCTCCCCAAGATTCCGCAGCAAGCGCGGGCCGTTCCGGTACTCGGACGCTATGACGTCGTCGTGGTCGGCGGCGGGACGTCTGGTGCCCCGGCAGGCATTGCCGCCGCCCGCCAGGGCGCGAAAACGCTGGTCATTGAATACTTGAGCGGCCTTGGCGGCGTGGGAACGATGGGCGCCATTTCGAGCTACTACTGGGGCAATCGTGTTGGGTTCACCGCCTCGGTCGACGGCGGCAACCGATGGGTGCCGGAGCAGAAGGCGGAATGGTGGCGCCGGTCGCTGCTGGAGGCAGGAGCCGAAATCTGGTTCGAGACGCTCGGCTGCGGAGCCTTTGTCGAGGGCCGACAAGTGAAGGGCGTGGTCGTCGCCACGCCTTGGGGGCGCGGCGTCGTACTGGCCAAAGTCGTCATTGACACCACGGGCAATTCCGACATTGCGGCCGCCGCTGGCGCCGAGTGCCTCTATACGGACGCCAGCGAATTCGCGATGCAGGGGACAGGGCTGCCGCCGCGCGAACTGGGCGCAACCTACACGAATACCGATTTTACCATCGCGGACGAAACGGATTTGGTCGACGTTTGGCATCTGTTCGCCTACGCCAAAGAAAAGTACCCCCACGCGTTTGATCAAGGCAAGCTGATCGACACGCGCGAACGGCGCCGGATCGTGGGCGAGTTTGTCATGACGCTGGTCGATCAGGTCAATGGACGCACCTATCCCGACACGGTCGTTGTCGCTTACAGCAACTTCGACACGCACGGCTACACCGTCGATCCGTATTTGGAATTGGAACATCCCGAGAAGGCGGGCGTCCGAGTTAACGTGCCCTACCGGTGTATGCTACCCAAAGGCTTGGAGGGGATCCTCGTAGGTGGCCTGGGCATGAGTGCTCATCGAGACGCCCTGCCGTTGACGCGGATGCAGGCCGATCTGCAGAACCAGGGGTACGCGCTGGGCGTGGCGGCGGCTCTGGCCGTTCGGGACGGCATCAATCCGCGGGACATCAACGTGCGCGAGCTTCAGAAGCATCTGGTCGAGATTGGCAATTTGCCGGAGAGCGTGCTGACGGACAAAGACAGCTACCCAATGCCGATCGAACGCATCCAAGAAGCCGTCCGCACGGTGAAAGACGACTTCAAAGGTGCGTCCGTCCTGTTCGCCCAGCCGCAGGACGCCTTACCGCTGCTGCGGAAGGGGTACGCGGAAGCGGAAGGCGACGAGAAGCTAGCGTACGCTCACGTGCTGGCGGTGATGGGCGATCCGACGGGTGTCGATACGTTGATCGCAGAGGTGGAAAAATATAAGGAGTGGGACGAAGGCTGGGACTACCGGGCCATGGGGCAATTCGGACGGTCGCTCAGCCGCCTGGATCGGCTCATCATCGCGCTGGGCCGAGCGGGCGACCGGAAAGCCCTGCCGGCGATCCTGAAGAAGTTGAAGCTGTTAACGGCGAAGCACGCCTTTTCGCACCATCGGGCGGTTGGGCTCGCGTTGGAACTGCTCCACGATCCGGCGGCGGCGAAGCCGTTGGCCGAGGTGTTGGCCAGACCGGACATGCAGGGCCATGTGATCGACTCGATCCAGAAGGCGAAAACTTTGGCTCAGCAGGCCCAAAGCTTGAACGATGTGTCCACGCGACGCAATTCGCTTCGGGAACTGGTGCTGGCGCGGGCTTTGTTCCGCTGCGGCGATTACAACGGCGTAGGCCGTAAGATTCTCGAAGCCTACACGCATGATTTGCGGGGGCATCTTGCTCGTCACGCTTATGCCGTGCTGAAAGCCGGGCCGAGTGCGCCAGCCCGCTGATTCGGAGAGCTTTTCGGGATCGGCCGATTTTGGGACGTCTCTCGCCGATTGCAACACGTGAGCGCCGCGTTTGAAACGGCCGAGATCGTCCACAGGATTTTGCCCAAGCCCACCGGTGCAGAAGCGGTGGGGTCACACTGAGGTTCGATCTCTTCTGCACGATGAACTCTCGTTTTGGAGGTGACAGCCATGAAACGTCGAGATTTTCTCCGCACATCCGGAATCGCCGCACTGGGAATTTCAACCTTCCCCCTCGGCTGGACGGCTGCGGCCGATAAAAAGACGAAAATCCTCTATTTCACGCGGAGCGCCGGGTACGAACATTCGGTCGTCCGGCGAAAGAACGGTGAGCTGGCGCATTCCGAGAAGATTCTGGCCGAGCTAGGCCGACAGCATGGATTCGAAGTCGTTTGTACCAAAGACGGCACCGTCTTCGACGGCGACCTGGAACAGTACGACGTCATCGCTTTCTACACCAGCGGCGATCTTTGCAGGCCGAACAAACGGAAAACGCCGCCCATGTCTCCGCAGGGCAAACAGAAACTGCTGGACGCGATCGCAGCGGGCAAGGGGTTCGTCGGGTTTCACTCGGCCAGCGACTCGTTCCACTCGCCGGGCCCGAGGAAAGAGAATCAAGATCCAGCCAAGCGAGATCCGTACATCGCGATGATCGGTGGCGAGTTCATCACTCACGGCCGGCAGCAGAAGGCCACGATGCGCGTCTGCTCGCCGCACTTCCCCGGAACGGAGGGCCTGGGCAAGTCCTTTGAGTTGCTCGAAGAGTGGTACGCTCTGAAGAACTTCGCCCCCGACCTGCACGTGATCTTGTTGCAAGAGACAAAAGGGATGGACGGGGCCATGTACCAGCGACCTCCCTTCCCGTCGACGTGGGCCCGGCTCCACAACAAAGGCCGCGTCTTCTATACAGCCATGGGACACCGGGAAGATATCTGGACGAACCCGCTGTGCCAGCAGATCATCTTGGGCGGCTTATCCTGGGCGGCTGGCAACGTGAAGGCCAATGTCGAACCGAATCTTGACAAAATAGCTCCCGGCGCCAGCCAATTGGGTGAGTGACACTTTCCACAGTCCCAAACCACCTCAGTGCGATTAAAAGACCGAGGGTCCTGCCTGGCTAGGGCCCTCGGTTCTTAAACGAACGGAATGAGGACCGGCCGGTGAGATCCGCTTGTGCCGGACCGGTAAGAGCCTCGTTGGGTGAGGAGTTCGCATTCATGCCCCGTGCGGCCCAACTTCGCCAATGGGACAATCAGTTTGTCTGGCATCCCTTCACGCAAATGCAGGCGTACTGGGACGAGGAAGCTCCGATCATTGAATCGGCCGAGGGTTTCTTCCTGGTGGATACCGAAGGCCGCCGTTATCTGGACGGGATCTCTTCGCTCTGGTGCAACGTGCACGGCCATCGGGTGCCGGAAATCGATCGGGCGATCCGCGAACAACTGGAGCGGGTGGCCCACACCACATTGCTCGGGCTGTCGAGCCCTCCGTCGATCGAGCTCGCCCGCGAACTGGTGCACCGGGTCCCCGACGGATTGACCAAGGTGTTCTACTCAGACAGCGGAGCGACAGCCGTCGAAGTCGCGTTGAAGATTGCTTATCAATACCACTTGCAGAAAGAAAACCGGCCCGGGCGCCGTGACTTGTTTGTAAGTCTGAGCGGTGCGTACCACGGTGACACGATCGGCTCTGTCAGTGTCGGCGGCATCGACTTGTTTCACGCGGCGTACCGGTCTTTGCTATTCGAGACGGTTCAGGTCCCGGCGCCAGTGGCTTATCGAGTACCGAAAGGGCTCACAGCCCAGCAATATTTGCAGCACTGCTTTGACGAAGTGGAGCGCGTGCTGGCCGAGCATCACGAACAGATCGCCGCATTTGTGATTGAGCCGCTGGTTCAGGGGGCGGCGGGGATGCTGGTGCATCCGCCCGGATACCTGCGGCACGTGCGCGAGCTGACGCGTCGTTACGGAGTGCTCTTGATCGCGGATGAAGTGGCGGTCGGATTCGGGCGAACGGGCACGATGTTCGCCTGCGAGCAAGAAGATGTGTGCCCGGACCTCCTTTGTCTGGCCAAGGGAATCTCGGCCGGGTATCTGCCGTTGGCCGCCACGTTGACGACCGATGAGGTTTTTGAGGCGTTCCTGGGCGATCCCGCCGAGGGCAAGACCTTCTATCACGGCCACACCTATACGGGCAATGCGCTCGGCTGTGCCGCGGCCTTGGCGTCACTGCGGCTGTTTGACGAGAATAGCGTTTTGGACAACGTTCGGGCCAATGAAAAACGGCTCGCCCGGCGGTTAAACGAGATCGTCGACTGGCCGCACGTCGGCGAGGTGCGGCAGAAGGGAATCATGGTCGGGATCGAGCTCGTTGAAGACAAGGCCCAGAAGACTCCCTATCCGGCGACCTTGCGGATGGGGCATCAGGTCACGCTGGCCGCTCGCCGGCGCGGTGTGATCATTCGACCGCTGGGTGATGTCGTTGTCTTGATGCCCGCTCCGGCCATGCCGCTAGAGCTGGTCGACCGTTTGTGCGACGTCGTCTTTGAGTCGATCGACGAAGTCACTTCCGGCGCAAGAGCGAGGTAGCCTGCCGAGGGTCCCCCGCCGTCGTTTCGTCTCCTTGGCCAACTCCGCCGACGCGCTCGTTTGGCCGCACGAGTTTTGGGCAATTGGGTCGAGTGGCCGTTGGGTCACGGTTCGGACGAGTTGCCGAAAACGTCGGCCGCTTGAGGTTCGCTGACGGGATCCAAGCGGGTGACGAACAGCAACCGAACCAGTTCGACCACCGACGAAACCTCCAGCTTTTGCAGAATCTGCTGTCGCCGGCGTTCGACGGTCCGCAGCCCCAGGTCGAGTTCCAAAGCGATTTGCTTGTTCGATTTTCCCTCGACCAGAAGCTTCAACACCCGTTGTGCGCCCTCGGTCAGTCGCTGCAGTTTGGACCGAATATTCTGGACGCGATCCTCGTAAGCGCGTCGCTTTCGGTCGAGCGAAATGGCTTGGCGAACCGCAGCGATGAGTTCCTCCGGATTGAAGGGCTTTGGAAAGAGGGTGACGGCCCCTTTGCGCATGACACGGACGGCTGTCGGCACATCGGCGTAGCCGCTGACGACGATCACAGGCAGCTTGATGCCTCGGCGCAAAAGCGTTTCGTGGATTTCGATGCCGCTCATGCCCAGCAGCCGCAGGTCGGTGACCAGACAACCTGGAACCGACGGATCATACGCCGCAAGAAACTCTTCGCCCGACCGAAAGGCGACGGCGTTATAACCGGCCGAGAGGGCCAGAGCGCGAATCGACTCCCGCGCCGCCGGATCATCGTCCACTACGAAAACAGTTGCCGCAGCAGTCTCGGAGCTCATGGTGCAGGCTTCCAATGAGCGACCTCGACGCTTTGCAGAAAATGCAGTCTGTCAGAGGCGGACATTGAGAAACGCGCCGCGTCTCCCCACCCGCGCACCAACAGAAAAGCCTCGGGGCTCGCCGTCTCACAAAATCGCCAGAGTTTTCATCAGCCCTCCCCATGCCTCGACGCCGCCTGGCGTCTGGACGAATTCGGCGCGGCTTCTGGCCACAATCGTATACTTTTCCGGAGATTTGTCCAGACAACTTTCCAACGGACGCGCTTTGCGCTGGTCGACAAACCTGTAGCGCGCGGGCGGATTCGTCTTGGCATCCGGGGCCGATCTGCTTTACTCTCCGCCGTCGCCTTGATGAGCTCGTCCCCCGTCCGGCTTCGCTCGGCCCGGGTATTCTTTCCTGACACAGCTTTGATCATCTGGGATCGACCGCATGACCGACGGCCAAAGCCGTTCCAACTTTCGCCTGTTTGCCGGCGTGCGGCTGGTGAGCTCGCTGACGCTTGCCAGCCGTGTGCTGGGCCTGCTGCGCGACATGGGCATGGCGGCCGTATTCGGGAACGGAGCGGTTCTGGACGCCTTCACCGTGGCGTTTCGGATCCCGAACCTGGCGCGCCGGCTATTCGGAGAAGGAGCGTTGAGCACGGCGCTGATTCCCGTGTTCCTGCGGGAATCGGAACGCGGGGGACCAGACCGGGCATGGAGGGTAGCGAGCTCGGTGGTGACCGTCGTCGGCGTTTTGCTGGCGGGCGGAGTCATCTTGGCCGAAACCATCCTTTGGGCAGCAACGAAGCTGATTCCCTGCGGCATAGAAGCTCGGCTGCTGATGGGCTTGGCCGCCGTGATGCTTCCTTACTTGCTGTTGATTTGTGCGGCGGCGCAACTCGGAGCCGTCCTGCAGGCTTTGGGCCATTTCACCTGGCCGGCTCTCCTGCCCATCATCCTCAATGTGGGGTGGATAGCGGCCATCTGGTGTGTCACGCCCCATTTCACGACACCCGAAGCCAAAGTCTACGCGTTGGCCACTACGATCGTCGGCCTGGGTTTGGTGCAGCTTGTGGCCCCGTGGCCGACGCTCAGGCGTTTCGGTTTCCGTTACCGGTTCGACTGGTCTTCGACGCGCGAATCCGTCACGGAAGTCATGCGCACAATGTTCCCCATTGTCCTGGGACTTTCGATCACTCAGTTGAACACGCTCTGCGACAGCCTCATCGCTTGGGGTTTTAGCGCCTAGCGCCCCGGAGGCGGCAGCGAGCTTCCATGGTTCTTTCGCCTGGCCACTTCAGTCCGGCACCGCTTCGGCCCTCTATTTCGCGCAAAGGCTGTATCAGTTTCCCCTGGGGGTTTTCGGAGTTGCGTTGGGGACGGTCTTGTTTCCGCTGCTGTCGCAACATGCAGCGCGAGGCCAAGTTGATCGGCTCCGCGAGGACTTGACTCTGGGACTGCGGCTGGTGTTGGTCGTTGGCTTGCCGGCCAGCTTGGGGCTGGTTTTGCTGGCCGAGCCGATCACGGACCTGCTGTTTCGCTACGGAGCTTTCGACGCCGCCGACGCGCAGCAGACCAGCCAAATGATCGCAGCCTACAGTATCGGCGTGTGGGCTTACTGCGGTCTGTTGATCGTTCACCGTGGTCTGTACGCCGCAGGAGATCGGATCACTCCCGTGCGAGTAGGAATGGTGATCGTCTTCCTGAACTTGACGATGAATCTGACCTTGATCTGGATCATTGGTGGCCGGGCCCTGGCGCTGAGCACGGCGTTGTGCGCAATGATCCAACTCGCCGGCGTCTGTTGGTGCTTGCAGCAGCGGCTAGGCGCCCTGGCATGGCCAGACCTGGGACGGGTTTTCACTCGCGCGGCAGCAGCCACTGCTTTGATGGGAGTCGTATGCCTGGGCGCTCTGTCCTGCCTGCCCGATGGGGCGGCCTTCGGCATTCGGCTGGTTCGGGTCGGTGTGCCGATCGCGACTGCCGTGTTAAGCTATGGTCTGGCCGCGCGATTCCTCCACCTGGAGGAACTCTGGTTGCTGCTGCGTCGTGATCCGCCTACCGAGTGAAGGGTTTGCCTTCTGGCGACGGCAACACATACCAGCCCTCAACGCCGACCGTTCTGAAACAGCGTCTGCCGTGGGCCAAAACGAATGGGGGGCCATTGAACGTGTAAGCGGTACGATCGATGGGCTCCCAAGGAGATTGCCGATGACGAAAAGGAAGAACACAAGAACTTGGCCAACCGCTGAAACCGCTTGTCTCATTCGGATCGGATGGGATGGCCCGATCGCGTCGAAGGTCCTGATCGCGAAGCCGGTTTTGGTCGCGGCTCGCCTCGTCCGAACTGGGCGTGCAGCTTGGGCGTTCCTTTCAACGCTGTCTGCCGCGGCACCGATCCTATTTCTTCTTGTCGCCGGCGCGTCGGCGGTCGCCGGGCTGCCGCGAACGGTTCCGGAGCGGGTGGGCATGCGAGCGGACGTGCTGTCGCGGATCGATGCCGTCGTCGCGAAAGGGCTCGAGCAAGGCCGAATGCCCGGCTGTGTTGTGTGCATCGGGCGTCGCGGCTTCATCGTTTTCCGCAAGGCGTACGGCTTTCGTCAACTTCTCCCGAAGAAGGAACGAATGACGAGCGACACGCTGTTCGATTTGGCCTCGTTGACGAAACCGGTGGCAACGGCGACAAGCATCATGTTGCTGGTCGAGCGCGGCCAGATTCGCTTGCGGGATGAGGTAGCCGATCACATTCCCGAATTCGGCCAGAACGGGAAAGAAGACATCACTATCGAGCAACTGCTGACCCACCAAGGCGGCCTGATTCCAGACAATCCGCTGGCCGATTACAAGGACGGTCCGGAAAAGGCGATGGAGCGAATCTTCGCGCTGAAGCCGAAAGTCGAGCCCGGCACGCGGTTCATCTACACGGACGTCGGTTTCATCGTTTTGGGCGAGCTGGTGCGCCGTGTCTCGGGACGACCGCTCGATGTGTTTGCCCGTG
>JAADHY010000576.1 GCA_013151585.1 Planctomycetota bacterium | reverse complement strand
ACGCCCGCGCGACAACACCTCGGGTTGCGTCCTTTCGGTCACGCCTCAGGCCTCCCAAAACCTCTCCCCGGGAAAAGCCAGCCACCGGCTCACGTCAAGACCAAACGCAGTCCGGCGGCACCGGCCAACAGCAGGACCAGAACATCGAACGCCAACTGCGGAATCCGTCTCAGAACGGCCGCTCCGAGAAACGCGCCGACCACGACCACCGGCACGACCAATCCGTCCAGTCGCAAGGTTTCGGGTGTGATCAGCCCCATGCCGCCGAACACCGGCACCTTGCTCAGGTTCACAATCGCAAAGAACCAGGCCGCCGTCCCCATGAACTGGTGCTTGTCGAGCTTGCGGCTGACCAGGTAGATGCTCATGACCGGCCCGGCGGCGTTTCCGACCGCGGTCCCAAACCCCGCCACCAAGCCGGCCGCGGGACCGAACCCGGAATGATTCGCCAGAAAGTCGCTGCCCCACCGGCGGGATACCAGATGCAGCCCCAACAACACCAAAACGATAATCCCCAACAGCATTCGCAGCGAATCACTGTCGACCGTTCCTAACACAATGTAACCCGGAACCATTCCCACGGCTACGAAAGGAGCCAATTCCCAAAGGCGGTTCCATTGGGCATGCCGGCGGTAGAAAAGGATGGCGAAAACGTCTCCCACCAGCAACACTGGCAGCATCGCTCCGACCGACAGTCGCGTATCGGCGCGGAACGCTTCAGCCATCAAAGCCACAGCGGGAATGGCCGCTCCGGGCACCCCCGTTTTCGAGAACCCAACCAGCAACGCGGCAGCCGCTCCCCACGCCACACTCGTCCAATTCCAGTCCACTCGGTCGGATCCCTTTCCTCAGCGTGCGGGGCTCGCCTGAAACGGGGCAAGGAACGGGTTTCAATGAACGGTTCGTTTCCGAAACAGCTCGGCCAACAGGCCCGCTTGTCAGAGCGAGCTCAGGTCGATCAGTCGGCCGATGGCGACGCAGCTTTTTGGGCGGGCTTCTGGTCCGGATCTCCCCACAAGACTTTGCACTGGGGCAAAGCCTTTTGGAGCTTCTGGGCCCCCTGGTCGGACACCGCCGTCCGAGTGACGTGCAGCGTTTTTAGCCGCGTCAATTTGGTTAGACTTTTCACACCCGCGTCGGTGATTCGAGTCCGGCCAAGATGCAGGAATTCCAGGTCTTTCAGCGATTCCAATTTCGGCAAGCCCGCGTCGGTGACTTCGGTGTTATCGAGATTCAACCACCGGAGCGAAGGGAACTGAGCCAGTGTGGTGAGCCCAGCGTCCGACACGCCAGTCGTGTAAAGGTTCAACCGCTTCAGTTTCGGCAGGCGAGCCAGATCAGGCAGACCAGCGTCGTCGATCTTTGTCTGGCTCACGTCCAAATCCTCCAGCTCTGAACAGGCCGCCAATGCTTTCAGCGCCTTATTGGTGATCTTCGTGCCTGCCAGCCGAAGCCGCCGCAGCTTCTTGAGCGACGCCAGGCGAGCCACTCCGTCATCCGTCACTGAAGTGCCGGCCAGAAAAAGCTCCTGCAACCGGGGCATCGACGCCACTTTTTCCAGCCCGCGATCGGTCACGCCGGTGAAGTCCAGGCCGAGCGAGAGAGACGAGCCGAGGGAGCTTTGCGAGATGGTCCAACGCGCTATCCGTGACCGGGCACCGCGTCAGCTTGACGCTTTTCAAAAATGCCTGCCCGGCCAAGCGTTCCATGTCGGCATCTTTGACGCCGCTGTCAGTCAGGTCGACCAACACCAGCCGCTTTTGTCCGTCCAAACGCGAGCGGGCTCCAAGCTGGTTCAGCCACTGGAGCAGTTCGTCCGGAGCCTCTGTTGAATCGGCCGGACGCTCAGTCACCGCTTGTGACGTCGGCTCGGCCGCCGGGCCGCTCGACGCTTTCCCGCCCTCCCCTCCAGACGGGCGCGGACGCTGCCCGCAGCCCACCAGCAGAACGAGCACCAGGACTGTCGCCAGACGGGGGATGTTTCGAATCATCGGAATCAGGTTCCTCTCAAGAAAAAGCAAAATGACCGTCGCTGAGCGGAGCCCACGTCGATGCAGACGCCGGAACCAAAGCCGCCGTCTCAACGCATCCCTGCCGACCACTCAGAAAAAGACGCTTCCGAACTCTGCGGAAAACACGGCCGGGGCGAAGAAAGCCTCCGGCCACCGAGTGAGTCGAGCGTGCTCGGAGCCTGCCGCAAAGTCGAACGTTCCCGGACCGTTTCCGCTCCGGATGCGTCCGCCCCCCGAGCGGCATGCGCTTCGGCGCGAAACCGGACGGAGACGTCCGGAAAGGTCACCCCGGCTGAGGGGAAAAGTCTTGCGGAATCAGAATCTCGATTTCCTGGGCCAGCGACGCGATGCTGGTCTGGCCAAGCAATTTCAGGTAGCTTTCTTCCAGCTCCCACAGCTTTTTCTTGATTCCGCAGTTCGCCTGCACGGGACAATCACTGCCGAGTGCTAATCCGCATCGGGCCGGGCTCACCCCCTCCAACAGCGTCACCACGTCGCGGAGTGTGATTTCTTCCGCGGGCCGTGTCAACGAGTAGCCTCCCAGCACCCCGCGATGGCTTTGCAGGATTCCACCGCGGGCCAGCCGCTGGATCACGTTCGAAAGATACGTCTGAGACGTCGTGGGCCAGATTCGCTTCATCCAGGCTGCTAGCTCGGGAGCGGTGGTCAACACCCCCGGCGGTTTTTTCGCCATGTAACAGAGGGCATGGACGGCATAGCCCGTACGCTGTGAATACAGTTGTCCAATTGCCATGATTTTGCCCGCTTCTGTAATGACCAAAAAACATAAATTCGATCGTCATTGTGTCATATGGTAATCAGCCACCGCTCCGATCGTCAATGCCCGCTCCGGCAAGAAGCGAGCGTCTGTCCGTATTCTACCGGCCGCCAAGAGCCGAAAAACCGATGGCTCGTTGCGCATCGCGTTTGCAAGCCAGGTGGCCAAGCCATCGCGGCGAAAAAAAGCATTCCCCGCATGGATGCGAAAACGAGGCGAGCGTCTGCGACCGCTCGGTCGGTTCCGTTTGAGCCCCCCTCGCTAGACTTGTCCAAGCGAAAAAGAGGATTCCGGGTCCGAAATCGGCTCAATTCCTCGCGAAAAACGCGTGCTCCTTTCTCTGATTTCGAGACCGGCCGCCGGACGGAGCGTCTTTCGCAGCGTGGTCATTCACAAGGTTAACCTGCGGCGCAGCCGCGCTGCCGACGCTGCCACTGTCGGCGACACAGCCCGCGGCCCGTGTTGCGGCCGTCGGCTGACCGGAGAAACATTCGAGGAATCCGCGACGAAGAGAAACCGCCCATGCTATGGCCTTCTGACAGACGGCTGACAGTCGCGGGATGTTTCCCCGTCAACGGTTTCTCGGGAGTCTCCCGGCAACTGCGACCTCTCGCTCTCTCGATCGACTGTTCGCCGAAGCAGAACGTCCCGCATCTCGGTGGTGGGCTGCGACTGGTCCCTGAACGAGCATACTCAGAGAAGAGAAAGGTGGGGCCGGAGGGACTCGAACCCCCAACCAACGGATTATGAGTCCGCTGCTCTAACCGATTGAGCTACGGCCCCAGAATGCGATCTGTTGTTCGTCAACGCCACAGGAAGGTTTTGACGAGGCGGCGGGAACGTCGAAGAGGTTTCGTCCAGCTCGCGCACAACCATATTGTAAGCAGTTGTCGGACCAGGGGAAACCGCGGATGGGCGAAAGGGCTCTGGGTCTACGCTTCGTCCAGGCCTGCGTCCGCAAAATCGTCCCGGGGAGCAGTTGATTCGTAACTCATGGGAAGGAATGCTCACCGGCCGGGCGAAGCACTTTGTGATTTCGGTGAGGGACTTGAAAAATTCCCCGCTTGCGCTGGTGAAGCACGAGAGGGCTCGTGCAGCTCGCCAGATTAGGGTACTGGCGTATTCGCCCCAGCTCCCCTTCGCTGGGTCTTTGGACGTTTTCTTTTTTGCGAGAGGGAAAAGGAAAGTCTCTTGACTCGCCGGCTTCGAGGCACGCTCCGCCACGATGTCGCCTGATCATGCCTCCCCACGGTTGCGCACCGCGACAACCTGTTGTCGACACAAAACTGCAGAAGGTTTGAGGACCGCCGTAACGATGAAAAACGCTGCTTCTTTAATCACTTCGCGTTGCTGCAGAAAACCGATCGGCCGGCGCAAAGTCGCCGTTGACCCTTCCAACGGTTGGAGCTAACCTGCAGTCACGGTTGTGTCGTTCGGAATCGTTGAGGGTCTGGGGCGAAAACGTCAGCTCGCGTGCGTGAAGCGGGACCCACCACGATGAAGTTGTCGTACCGCTATCGTTGTGCATGCGGCGAAATTCTTTCCGTTGACGCAAGCGAGCTCGGCGCGGACAAGAGATGTCCGTGCGGCGCGAGCATCCGGATCACACGCGAGTTGATTGACCAATTGGAAGCGACTGCCACAGCGGACGTCACCCCGGTGACCGACGCCGCGGTGGCCGCTGCGAAACGCCGCGCATCGCTTTGGGCGGCGGGACGAAAGGCCCTCCGATCGATTCGAGAACTTCTTCTGCGGTTCCGTCCGAAAAAGGACGCTGGAACGGCCACCACGTTCGTTCCCCCTGACGGCCGGCCCGCTGGGGAAACCGTGAGCTCGACGGTGTCCTTTCCCGTCTCGCCGGCTGGCTCGTTCGCCGAGACGGTGCCGGTCGCTGGTATCGCCAAATCGGAGACGGACGATCCTTTTCAGTGGCGAATCGGCGATGTGATCCTGGACCTCTATGAGGTCCTGCCAGTGACCGAAGGGTTCGGTCCAGACGCTCGCTTGCAGGCCTACCACCAGGGCGGAATGGGCCGTGTCTACCGAGTTCGCCATCGCGGCTGGAACATGGACTTGGCTGTCAAGTGCCCGCTGCCGGAGATGTTTGCCAACCCACGGCACAGGCAAGTCTTTGCGAGTGAATGCGAGTCGTGGATCGAGCTGGGGTTGCATCCGCACATCGCCAGTTGCTTTTACGTGCGTGAGCTGGGCGGAGTGCCCCGCATCTTTGCCGAGTACGTCGATGGCGGCAGCCTGCATCAGTGGATCCAGCGGCGAAAGCTGTACGAAGGGCGGGACGAAAACGAATTGTTGTCGCGCGTCTTGGACATTGCGATCCAGATCGCGTGGGGACTACATTTTGCTCACGAGAAAGGCATCATTCATCAGGATGTCAAACCGCACAACGTGATGCTGACACGCCAAGGTGTTGCTAAGGTCGTCGACTTCGGACTGGCCAAAGCGAGGGCCGCTGTCGGGAGGACGACGGCATTGGACTCTTCACACCGCACGGATTCCATTGGCTCCATCCTGGTGACACGCGCTGGGGGCTACACACCAGCGTACGGGTCTCCCGAGCAATTCGCAGGAGAGCCTCTGACGCGGCGGACCGACATCTGGAGCTGGGCCATTGTCGTTCTGGAAATGTTCTCCGGGGGCGTGAAATGGAAATTGGGACCGGCCGCCCCGGACGCCTTAGAACATCTCGCGGGAAAAGCGGAGTCCAGCCGGAACGTTCCCCGATTGCCTGGCCGCGTCGTCGAACTGTTGCGGCAATGCTTGCAGTCGGCCCCAAATCAGCGACCGCACACAATCCTCGAGTGTGCGAATGCCCTGAAAGAGATCTATGAGCAAGAGACCGGCCGAACGTATTCCCGCCGAATGCCCGAGACGACCGCGCTGCTCGCGTCGGGTTGGAACAATCGAGGTGTGTCTTATCACGAGTTGGGCCGGTCGGAAGAGGCGGAATCGGCTTTCCACGAAGCCTTGTCTCACGAACCTTATCATCCGGAAGCCACTTACAACTTGACGCTGCTCCAGTGGCACAGCGGCCGAATTGATGATCGGGAAGCTCTGAAGCGACTGAGCCAAGCCGCAAGCACCCATCGGGAGGAGCATCGCACGGCGTTCTTGATGGGACTGATGCGTCTGGAGCGCGGCGATTGCGAGGCAATCTCCCAGCACAGGAGCCCGGTGGGAAAGACCGGTGGACCCGAGCTGACGGCGAGATGGACGGATGCCGCCCAGCGGCTGCAGCATGCACCGCCGAACTGTCTCCAGACTTTCAGCGGACACGAAGGAGCGGTCCGATCTGTGGCTGTCAGCCCAGACGGTCGCATGGCTATTTCGGCGAGCGACGACGGGACGCTCAAGGTATGGAACTTGACGACCGGCCAATGCCGTCAGACCTTTCGCGGGCACCGTTCAGCCGTGTTGTCGGTTGCCATTGATACCGAAGGCCGGTTGGCCCTCTCGGGCGGCGAGGACGGCCAGCTCAGGCTGTGGGATCTGGTCACAAACGAATGCCTGGCAACCCTCGAAGGCTGTGGAGCGGCCGTTCGATCGGTCGCTTTTGTTCCACACGCGAACATGGCCTTGTCGGGCGACGACCACGGAACCGTTCGGGCCTGGGACCTTTCCACTCGCACATGTTGTCGGACTCTAACCGGCCATCAGGCCAGCGTGGCTTCCGTCACGATCGACACCGATGGCCGGTTCGCTTTGTCAGGCAGTTGGGACGGCACCGTTCGCCTGTGGGAGTTGGCATCGGGTGAATGCCTGCGCGTATTGGAGGGGCATACCGATTGGGTTCAATCGGTGGAGATTTTGCCTGATGGGCAGTTCGGTTTATCGACGGGTGACGACCGGACGATTCGGATGTGGGAGTTGTCGACCGGCCAATGCGTACGGTCGCTCCAGGGTCATGAAGAAAGTGTCTTATGCGTCACCGTCAGCCCGGATGGACGTCTGGCGGTGTCGGTGTCGGTCACGAGTGCCAGGGCGGCGGGAAAGATTCAAGCGAATCGGGAGGAGCTGCGAGTCTGGGATCTGGAGACGGGCCAGTGCGTTCGCACTCTCGAAGGGACAGAAGGCATTCTATTGTGCGTCGCCTTCTGTCCCGATGGCGGAAAGGTCGTCTGCGGCAGCTCCAACCGAACGTTAAAGGTATGGGACCTTTCGTGGTTCGGCGGACGGCGCTGGCGGGCTCCGCTTGAGGTCGCTCGAGTGGCAACGGGTGCCGCGGCTGAAGAATCAGAGGTCCGATACGCCGACTTGTTGCGCAGAGCCTGCTCCGAAGAACTTGCCCAGGATGTGGGGCAGCGTCTGGCCCTGCTGCGCGAGGCCCGAGCGATCCCTGGACGCGAATTCCTCCCAGAGGTTTTGCAGGCGTGGCACGACGTCGGACGCTTTTGTCGGCGTACGACCCTGCGGTCGGGATGGTTGGTCCGCACGATCCCGACATATCAGGATTGGCTGAATGCGGCGGCACTCAGCTCCGATTGGCCTTTGGGACTGTCGGCCGGTTACAAGACACTCAAGCTCTGGAACCTCGCGACGGGCCAGTGCTTGCGAACCATTCCAACCGGATCGTCGCATCGCGTGCGCTGCGCTGCGATTGATCCCACGGGGAAGCTGGCTGCGTCTTGTGACCTCGAAGGCGTTATGAAGGTGTGGGATCTGGACAGCGGCCGCTCAATACGGACTCTTAACGCGCACCAAGCCGCAGTGCTCGCCATTGCCTTCAGCCCAGATAGCCGACTGCTGCTTTCGGCAAGCGACGACACGACCGTGAAGCTTTGGGATGTTCGGTCAGGTGCGTGTTTGCGCACCTTGAAAGGTCATGCCTGCCCTGTCCAAGCGGCTGCGATCAGCCCCGATGGCCGGTTTGCCATGTCAGGACCTGGCGATCCGGTGGGGACGCGGGCCGCCTGCAACGGGGAGGACACATCGCTGCGTCTCTGGGACTTATCGACCGGTCGGTGCCTGAGGCACTTCGAAGCTCGAGAAAGCAGCGTCTTGTGTGTCGATATCAGCCCCAACGCTCGGTTCGCCCTTTCTGGTGGTGAAGACGCAACGCTGAACTTGTGGAACTTGTCGACGGGCCAGTGTTTACAAGTCTTCGACGGCCATCGAGCCGCCGTGTACTCCGTGGCGATTACCCCGGATGGCCGGTTCGCGCTGTCGGCCAGCCAAGACAGCTCAGTGCGCCTTTGGGATTTGGCTACCGGTCGATGCTTGCAGACGTTCGCAGACCATAAGGGACCGGTCGTTTCTATCGGCG